>CASELB010000138.1 GCA_949288685.1 uncultured bacterium | reverse complement strand
ATTTAGTCACCTCCTCGTCGGCAGAGTGCCACTGGTCTATATTAAATTGTGAAACTTGTGTGGTGGTAGCGCCTGCGCTACCTTCCTTACATTGCTAATCATAGCGCATAAATAATTTTGTGCAAGTTTTTTTATTAATATTTTTAATATATCACTCTGGTAAACTACTGCGTATACTATATTGATATATTAAATTTAATTATTTATTTCTATTGAATCGTAACTGGTCTGATTTTATCCAGTCTTTGCGGGCTTTGCCGGTTCTTAGCATAGTATTATGAATTTCCGCCCTTTTTTCGTATGCTGAATAGTTTTTAGGGTTAAGTTCTATAGCCTTATCGTAATCTTTGATGGCTTCTCGATACTTTCTTATATAGGCTTTTGCATATCCGCGTCTGAGGTATAAATCAGAATTTTCAGGATAGATTTCAATCGCTTTATTATATTGAATTATAGCTCCTGCGTAGTTTTGATTAATTATACAAATAAGTGCGCGGGTTAAAAATATCTTCAGGTCATTTTTATTTTTTGTTTCGGCAATTGCTAAGTACTCATTTGCACTTGATATATCACGGTTAAATACGGAGACATACGCAAGCTCGGAATATATTTCCGGATAATCCGGGTTAATTTTTAAAACATTTTTAAAGTCAGCAATTGCGCCGGGGTAGTCTTTAAAGGCGTCGTATCTTAAAACCCCTCTTGTAAAAAGGTATAAATCATTTTGCGGCTCTGCTGTAATTGCTTTATTAAGCGATTTTAGTGCCGGGACAAATTTTTCTGCTTTATAATCTGCAATAGCAGAATTATATAAATCTACGGATTCTCCGGAGTAATTTTGTTCATCGGCTACACAGGGTACAATAAATGTTACTGCAAGTAAAATTGTTATAATTATTTTTTTTGCCATCATTCCCATAGGGTAATTCTACCATTCATAAGAGTTATTAACAACACAATTATGAAGTTTTATATATGTAACATTCTTTTCCCCTTTACCCCCTTTACCCGTATTGTTTTTCGAGTATCATATAAGTATGAGTGAAGCTACCGGTAATAAAAAGAAAATAGACATATCTCAATATAAAGAGCTGATTGAGACTATAAGCAAAGTAGAGTTTAAAAAATTTTCTTCGCTTGGATTGATTGAGTATAGTGAAGTTATAAATGTAGGTAACTATACTGTTTACTATCTGTTTAAAAATGCTCGCTCTAATACCTACTTTAATAACGCATACCTTTCTAATGCTATAAAATGGGCTATTCGAAATGAAGTAAGAAGACGTTATAAATGGTATTTATTGAAGACTCAGGAAAACACTTCACCCCACTATACCCCTATTTTATCAATAGATGATGTAACGGATAATGAAAACCCGATTGTTCTAAAAGATACATCGGCTTCACCTGAATCGTATGCGCAAATGTCTGAAATCCGTGCCTGTATTGAGACTGCTATTAATGAACTTCCTGAAAAAGAACGCGAAATTATTAAAGCAAAGTTTTTTTATAACAAAAAACTTAAGGATATTTCAGTGGAATTCAACCTTTCTCAATCAAGAATTTCAAGAATTATTCAATATGCGCTGGAAAAAATAAAAAAAGACTTAATAAAACAGGAGTGTGAATGAAAACTATTTTTGAAAAAAGTAATGGTGTTGACGGGATATTGTTATCAGATAACACATTGTCCTGCGAGTGTATTTCTTCAAAATTTCTCAGACAGGGAAAGATTGGCTTGCCGCAGTTAAGTGAGCTTGAGGTTATGCGGCACTATAAAGAACTTTCAGACAGAAATTTTTGTATTGAAAAAGGGTTTTATCCGCTAGGCTCATGTACTATGAAGTATAATCCTAAAGTAAATGAACTGCTCTCATCGTTAGAAGGTTTTACAAATCTCCATCCGCTGGCGTCTGATGATGATTCTCAAGGGGCGTTGGAATTAATGTACAATTTGCAGGAATCATTGAAAGTTATAACCGGTATGCATGCTGTAAGTTTACAACCCTGTGCCGGCGCTCATGGCGAGCTTAGCGGAATGATGGTAATAAAAAAGTATTTTGAAGTAAAAAATGATAAGAGGACAAAGGTTCTTGTGCCTGATTCCGCTCACGGAACAAATCCTGCCAGTGCTAAGATGTGCGGATTTGAAATAGTACAAATTAAGTCTAATGAACGGGGACAAGTCGATATTGACGATTTAAAAGAGCACCTTGATAAAGATGTTGCTGCAATAATGATGACAAATCCGAATACCTTAGGGCTTTTTGAAGAAAAAGTACTTGAAATATCAAAAATTATGCATGACAACGGTTCTTTACTCTATTATGACGGTGCAAACTTTAATGCAATAATGGGATATACAAATCCTTATATAATGGGTTTTGATGTTGTTCACCTGAATTTGCATAAAACATTTGCAACTCCGCATGGCGGAGGCGGTCCCGGTGCCGGTCCTATCTGTGTTACAGAGGAGTTAGAAGAATACTTGCCGGCACCTGTAATTGGTTTTGACGGACAAAAATATTACAGAAACTATAATATTAAACACTCAATAGGAAAAGTAAAAGCGTTTTATGGAAACTTCGGTGTGCTGGTTAAGGCGTACGCATATATTCTTATGATGGGTAACAATCTTAAAAAAGCCAGCGCGGATGCCGTTTTGAATGCTAACTACATAAAAGAAAAACTAAAGGGAACATACCTTTTACCTTATGATGAACCTTGTATGCATGAATTTGTGCTGAGCGGTGATTGGCAAAAAGAGCAGGGGGTAAATACAATAGGTATCGCTAAACGACTTATGGATTACAGTATACATCCGCCGACAGTGTACTTCCCCTTAATTGTACATGAGGCAATAATGATTGAGCCTACTGAGTCGGAATCCAAGGAAGTTTTAGACAATTTTATAAATATTATGTTAAAAATTGCTGATGAAATAAAAGAAAATCCGGAGTTTGTTATGCATTCTCCTCATTCGGCGCCGGTAAAAAGGGTTGATGAAACTCTTGCCGCACGCCATCCTGATTTACGGGCATAAAAATATAAGAATAGGATATAACAATGAATCAAGAAAAAAAGATAAAAGTTGCATTTCCTCATATGGGAACAATATCAATTGCCTGGGCTGCAGCGCTCAGAAAGGTTGGAGTAGAAGCGTTTATTCCTCCGTATACTAACAAAAAAACTCTTTCACTCGGAACAAAAAATTCTCCCGAAGCGATTTGTTTGCCATATAAACTTATTCTTGGTAATTTTATTGAGGCAATAGAAGGCGGTGCAGATTATGTTGCAATGATTACTTCTCCTGGAATTTGCAGATTAGGCGAATATGGACAAAATATTCATAAAACATTGCAGGATATGGGATATAATGCTAATTATATTGAACTTTCATTGTATGACGGTATAAAAGGGCTTTATAATTTTTTAAAAGAACTTACCCAGAAAAATGACCCTATTTTATTTATGCGTGCTATTAATATTGCCATAAGAAAAGTTTTTGCAATAGATGATTTGGATTCTGCGCTGTCATACTACAGGGCAAGAGAGATTACGCCGGGAACTGCCGAAAAAAATTATAAAAAGGCATTAAAACTTATTGATAAAGTGAACAGTACTCATGAATTAAAAAAGGCTTATCATAAGGCGCTTGCTGAGATAGAAAAAACTCCCATTGATGCAAATCGTGAAGTCTTGAATGTTGATATTACTGGCGAAATATATCTTGTTAATGATGATTTTTCAAATCAAAACATAGAAAGAGAACTTGGCAGAATGGGAGTTCAAACAAGACGCAGCCTTACGGTAAGCAGTTTTTTGAAAGATGCAATTATTCCGAAAGCTTTTAGAAAAGGTGAAACACACTTACAGCGGGCTGAACGGTTAGCCAAACCATATCTGATGAGAGATATAGGCGGAGATGCGCTGGAGTGTGTTTCTGATGTCGCTTATGCTAATGAACAGCACAAAGACGGTATCATTCATATTAGCCCTTTCACCTGTATGCCCGAAATTATGTCGCAAAATATTTTCCCTGCTATGCGCAAGGATTGTGAAGTGCCTATTTTGACACTCATTATGGATGAGCAAACAGGAAGAGCGGGGTATATTACAAGACTGGAGGCTTTTGTTGATTTAATGAGACGAAAACAGAGAAAAGCAAAACAAGCAACAGTAAATGCATAAAAAAAAGAGGGCTTTAACCCTCTTTTTTTTTAACAATTTTCTAAAAGCTCTTTTAGATAGTTAGGAAGAGCAAATCTTGCGTAATGGTACTCTTTATTGTATATTTTACAGCTCTTAGTGATTTCGGCAGCACGATTATCTGCGTAATAGGATAAAGGCTCTACATCAACTGAACAGTATGCCCACGCCCAGTAGCCGCCAGGATATGTCGGAATAGGAGAAGTATATGCTGCGCAAATAGGAAATACTTTCTTTAAAAGTTTATACATTTTCTTTATTTCATTTTTATTAACTACCGGTGATTCTGATTGTGCGGCAACTATTCCGCCTTTTTTCAAAGAGTTTTTAACATTTGTGTAGAATTCTTCTGTAAAAAGCCCTTCTCCCGGTCCCATAGGATCCGTTGAATCAATTAAAACAATATCAAACTCATCTTTTTTGTCTTTAATATATGCAATTGCATCTTCAACTTTAATTTCTACACGGTTATCATCAAGCCCGCAGGCAATTGTAGGCAGATATTGTTTACAAGCATCAATTACCATTCCATCAATTTCACACAACACCACTTTTTTTACAGATGAGTGCTTAAGAACTTCTCTTACAGTACCGCCGTCTCCGCCGCCAATTACAAGTACGGTTTCCGGGTTTTTATGGTGCATCATCGGGATATGTGAAATCATTTCATGATAATAAAATTCATCACCTTCCGTAGTCATCATTAAATCATCCAAGGTTAAAATTTTTCCAAGTTCGCTATCTGAATCAATTATTTCTACTTTTTGGAATGGTGATTGTTTAGAAAATAAAACTTGTTTTTGTTTAATCGCAATGCCAAATCCTGCCGGCGTAATTTCTTTATAAAATTCACTCATCTTTATACTCCTTTTATATTTCCTGATAATATGTGAATATGTAGGTGGAAAACTTCCTGACCTGCTTCTTTACCTGTGTTTATTACTGTTTTATAAGAGTCTAACCCTAATTTCTTAGCCGTTTGCTTTACTCCTGAGAGCAATTTCCCGAGCAGTACTTCATCATCAAGTTCTTTCAGTGAGTCAAAGTGTTTTTTAGGTACTACAAGGATATGAGTATCCGCTTTAGGGTTAATATCCTTAAACGCTACTAAATCATCCGTTTCGTATACAAACGGGGTGTTAAATTCTCCGTTTGCAATTTTACAAAAAATACAGTCTGTCACCGGTGTTCCTCCATGTGTTTTGTCTTTTTCTTTTCATAAATAATATCTTTTCTTTCTAAAACGTTATAAAGCTGGGAATTTATTTCTCCGCCGATTAGTATTAGTGTTGATGTATAATACAACCACACCATTAATACGGCAAATGCGCCGATTGTTCCGTAAACAAAGTTGTATGTGTGAAGGTTATTAACGTATATGGAAAACCACCACGAGCCGGCAAGCCACGAAATACAGAAAAATATAGTTCCGGGAAGCGCGCTTTTTCTTCGTAGCAACTCTTTACCGCTTAAGTCAGGAAGTATATAGTATTGCAGATACGCAAGTACAAACAGTGCCAGAAAAGCAACCGGCCATCTTAAGATTAAAATAGTATTTGCAATATCTATGTCTAGTCCCAAGGACGTTGTAAGAAATTTCAAAATAACTTTACCAAAAACAATCAGGTTAACTGTCAGAAATAGTATAGCCGTATTTACAAATACCATTGTAAGCGATAACAACCTTGTATAAATAAATGAGCGGGTTTCTTCAACCTTGTAAGCTCTGTTTAAACCTTTTAAAACCACAGCCATCGCATTTGTTGACAGGATTACAGTAATGATGAAGCCGATAATAGCGAGCAGCCCGCCTTTTTCATAGAATGATACTTCGTTTATAACAGAACGAATTAAATCAAGCGCATCATTAGGCATAACTTTGCTTAAAGCTATAAATATCGGGTTAACAAAGGATTTTCGACCGAGCCGGCTAAATATTTCAATAAGAAACAATGCAAACGGGAAAATTCCAATAATCAACATAAAACCCATTTCTGCCGCCATGCCGGAGAAATCATTGTCAATAACTGATTTTATTATACTTTTTATTACTTTTATGTATTTTTTCATACTCTGCTGCTTATTAAATTAATAATCTTTTTCACTGAAGTGCTGACAGATGATTTTATTACGCATCCTGCGGCGTAAGTATGTCCGCCGCCGGAAAAGGTTGAACAAATTTCTGCAACATCTAAATTTTTGGAGCGCATAGATACTTTACTGCTTTTTGAATCTATTTCTTTAACAATAAAGGCTACTTCTACACTATCAATTGTTCTTAATTTTTCTACAAGACCTTCTGTAAAGTCTTCTGTTGATTTATAACGCTCCAAATCTTTTTTATAAATAGTAATATACGCAATTTTATCGTTCTTGCAGAACTTTGCTTTACTGATTGCACTTGCCTGAAACATAACATTGTCTTTTGTTTTTGTTTCATAAATAGACTTATAAACCTTATTGGGATTAACACCCAGTTTAATTAGTTCCCCTGCAATTTTTAATGTCTCTGCTGTAGTGTTTTCATATTTAAATCCGCCGGTATCTGTCAGTATAGAGACATATAAGCATTCTGCAATTGGCTCGGTAATTTCCCAGTTATTTTCAATAAAATATTTATATAAAATCTGTCCGGCAGAAGCGGAAGTACTGTCAATTATATTAATATCACCGTATTTAGGGTTAGTTTTATGGTGATCAATGTTAATTGTGAATTTTGCTTTATTAAATAATTCTATAGCATCGCCCATTCTGTCTTTTGCTGCAACATCAACACTTATTGCAAGATCATAAACAAGAGATTTATTATAATTATTTCCCGCAAGATTAACAAAGGGTAAATCCCTGTAGGTATAAGGTACTTTTGATGTTATAAACATGTCTGCGTGCTTTTTGTATTTTCCCAGAATTGCACCGTATAGAGCGCACATTGAACCGAGCGTATCGCCGTCAGGGTTAATATGTGATGTTATAAGTATCTTAGAAGCACTTTTTATGTTATCATCAATATTAATATTCATATTAGTTTATATTATCACAAAAAAGGTTAAATGAAGAAAATACTATATACAAATTTTGAATCAGCAGGTGAAATTGTTGCATCTTTGTTAGAAAACAAAGATATAAAAAGGGCAGTGACACGTTCAAACCTTTACACCTTCTGGAAAAAAATTGTTGCCCCAAAGTATAAAGACAGGTCACGTCCGTGGGGTATGGGCGGAAACGGGTTGATGATAATTGCATGTGAAAATTCTATTGTTGCACAGGAACTGGCGATGTCTAAGGCTGCTTTACTTTCTAAACTTGAGCCGTATATGAAAACTCTTAAAATAAGAGTTTCTGATTTGAAATTTGATGTAAAAAGATGGGAAACTGGTGAAGAGAGCTAATTATTCTTGTTCTTGCTGTAGCAAATTTTTGTGTATTGCGCTACAATGAACTTATGACAAAAGGGCAAATTTTCAAAATACATTCGGATTTTTATTATGTGTATTCTGACGGAGAACTGCACGAGTGTAAGTTAAGGGAGATTTTAAAGAAACAGGGGGTAAAACCGCTGGTCGGGGATTTTGTCGATTTTGATAACAATGCTATATGCCGGATTCTTGAACGGAAAAATTATATCCCGCGTCCGGCTGTTGCAAATGTTGATCAGATTATAATTGTATCTGCACTAAAGGAGCCGGAATTAAGTTTTTTACAGCTAAATAGATATATTGCGTTTGCGGAATACTATAAAATTATGCCAATTCTCTGTTTTAATAAAGATGATTTGATTTCAGGTGATGATATAGTTAAAGATATTAAATCCATATATGAGCCTTTGGAGTATAGAATTGTTTTTACATCCGCCAAAGAGCATGACGGTATTAAGGAGCTTGTCGAAATACTAAAAGGCAAAACTTCTGCACTGTGCGGTACGTCCGGGGTCGGTAAATCAAGCCTTATTAATGCAATTTGTCCGGAGTTAGCATTAAGAACCAAAGAAGTCAGTCAGAAAACATTGCGAGGAACGCATACAACAAGGCACTGCGAGATAATACCGATTAATAAATTCAGAATAATTGACACTCCCGGGTTTTCAAATCTAAAGTTTGATTTTTTGTTGCCGCAGTATGTTGATACATTGTTTATTGAAATGCGTGATTACAGGAAGCATTGTAAATATCCTGATTGCCTGCATATTTCTGAAGATGGCTGCTTTGTTCTGGAAAATTTAGATAAGATTGCTCCTTCGCGGTATAAAAGCTATCTGGAATTTGTTAAAGAAGCCAGGGAATACAAAGATAAACTTAAATATGAAGGGAATAAGACTGAATGCAGAAGTAAACTAAGCGGAGAAAAAAAACTTGCCAAAATAAGTGCAAAAAGCAGAAATTCTGCAAGAAATACAAGAAAACAAAATATTTATAAGGAAATTGATAATGGAAACATTGGTTAAATTGATTGATAAAAAATTAGATGAGTACATAAATGTTAATTATCCGAAGACTATATTTGAAGCGATGAAATATACGTTATCATTAAAGGGAAAACGTTTGCGTCCGGTTATGTGCCTTGAAACAGTAAGAATGCTGGAAGGTGACATAAATACTGCAATTCCATCTGCCTGTGCAATTGAAATGCTGCATGTGCAAAGTCTTATTCATGACGATTTACCATGTATGGATAATGATGATTTCAGACGCGGTAAGCCTTCAAATCATAAAGTGTTTGGTGAAGCTGCTGCAGTTCTTGCAGGTGACGCACTTCTAACTTATGCTCCTCAGACAATTATTGAACAGTCAGTTAATTTATCTTCCGAACAGTTAATAAAAATTATTCACGAGTATACAAAAGCGGCCGGGGTTTACGGTTTAATCGGCGGACAAATAGCAGATATAGAAAGTGAAAAACACCATTTTGAACGGGATAAGAGTGATACACTTTCATATATTCATATTCATAAGACAGCGGTACTTTTCAGGCTTGCTGTTAAAATAGGCTGTGTAATAGCAAATGCTCCTGATGAAACCGTACTGGAATTGGATGATTTTGCGCTCAAATTTGGTCTGGCATTTCAAATTTATGACGATATCATGGATGAAATTTCTACTTTTGAAGAAATGGGTAAAACAATAGGTAAGGATAAAGTAGCTGATAAACTTACGTATACTTCACTTTACGGACTTGATAATGCTAAAAAGAAATGTCTTGAGCTAATACGGGAATGTCATGATATAATTGATAAGTACGGATCAAAAGTATTTGAGGAAATACTGGGAATAGTTGAAAATAAATTGGAAGCGAGGACAAATTGTTAGATTTTTTTTCTAAAATTTACGGTACGGGCATGGAAGCTCTGTTAATCGGGCTTGCCTCTGCTTTTACCGCACAGTGTATAAAATTCTTTTTGCATTTAATAACCAAAAAGGAAGTCGATTTAACTTTATTCACTACAACAGGAGGAATGCCAAGTTCACACTCTGCCGGAGTAGTTGCGCTTGCTCTTGTTATAGGTGAACTGTCCGGTTTCACTTCGGTTGATTTTGCTCTTGCGACAGGATTTGCCCTTGTTGTTATGTATGATGCTGCCGGTGTTAGGCGTGCGGCAGGCAAACAGGCAGCGTGCTTAAATAAGATTATTCTGGATTTTTATAAACACGATGTTGCTCAATTCGGCGGGCGCTTAAAAGAACTTCTTGGACATACACCGCTGCAAGTATTTGCAGGTGCACTCTATGGGGTTGCATTTGCTTTATTTGCCCATTATTATTGGGGAATAATTTTTAATTAAGATTCAAGATATGCTTGCGGGTAGCAATAATCTTCTTTAAAACCAACCTGTCTGTACATTTTTAATGCTCTGTAGTTATTAGTTTCTGTAGTAACGTTGATTTCGGTGCATTTATTTTCTCCTATCTTAGAGGCATCAACAATACTTCTGACAGTTCGTTGTAAAAGATGTTTTGAAAACCCTTTTCCTCTATGCTTTTTTGCAATTCCTACAAGAGGAATGTTAGCAATTTCAGGAGTCGTTAAATTTGCAAACGCAATTCCGCAAACCCTGTCTTCGCATAGTAAAACACTGGTATTATTTGGTAAAAATTCTCCGTAAATATTTTCTATAATTTTGTTGATTATGTCTTCAACACCGTTATAGTTTCTGAAACGCGAATCAAATAATGCATCTGCGGTATCTTTAAATGTTTCAAGTATAAGTTCTATAACCTGCTGCTGGTAATCTTCCTGCCAGCCGGTTATTTTATACGGAGGCAGAAGCGGACTAAGTTTAACATTTTCTAATATTCTTTCACTTTGCTTATCGCCCATTTTAAGTCTCAACACAGCCTGTCCGATAAACTTAAATCCGAACTTGGAAATTTCTGATACAAAGGCTGATTGCGCCCCGAGCAATGGATAACAAATAACTTTTCTTTTTCGTTCCTGCGCGGTCAGTTCTAAAAATTTTTCCATTAAAATTTTAAATTTTAAATTTTTATCATCCTTGCCCAAGAAGTGAATCATATTTAATTCTATCCCTTCGGATATAGAAGTCGTATAGGCAAGAAAGCCTGTAGGAATATCATTTTCCAGTAATGCAATACAATGGAGGAGGTTTTCGTCAATGGCTTTTATAAAATCCTCATATTCAAGCGGTTCAAGTTCAAACTGATAGTCTGCTTTGGCTTTATTTTTAAAGTCATTATAAATACCTGTAAAGAACTTATACATCGTGGGATTTAACGATTCTGCTTTGTAAATATTTTCGCTCATAAAACTCCTTTAAATGTATGCTGCATTCTGTCCTGTTTTGTTTTTAGGTACCGTTCATTGTATTTTGTAATATCAGCTTTCAGATTAATAGTCTCAACAATATTTAACCCGTACCCTTTAAGACCTATAATTTTTTTAGGATTATTAGTAATTAATTTAAAATTATTATACCCCAAATCAAGTATAATTTGTGCGCCTACACCATAATTTCTCAGGTCAGGCGGAAAACCGAGTGATATATTCGCGTCAACAGTGTCTAAACCCTCTTCTTGCAAATGATACGCTTTAATTTTATTAATAAGCCCGATTCCGCGCCCTTCGTGATTTCGTAAGTATACTACAGCGCCTTTCCCGTATTCGTCAACCATTTTCAGGGCGTGATGAAGTTGAGCGTTGCAGTCACATTTTAAACTATGAAATATATCTCCTGTCAGGCACTCACTGTGTACTCTTATTAGCGGAATTTTGTCACTGCCGTCATCTTTTACCAGTGCTACATGCTCAAACCCTGTCAAATGGTCTTTATACCCTATTATATTGAATTCACCGAATTCTGTCGGGAGAAAAGCCTCTGCCTCTCTGGTTACGGTTCGTTCAGATTTTAGCCGGTATGCTATTAAATCAGTAACGGTAATAAACTTAATATCGTGTTTGTGAGCAAAACTTGCCAAATCATCTCTTCTTGCCATTGTGCCGTCATCAGCCATAATTTCGCACATAACGCCGGCTGCTGTTAGTCCGCAAAGTTTTGACATGTCGACGGCAGCTTCTGTATGACCGGTTCTGGTTAGTACACCGCCCTGTTTTGCCGCACAGGGAAACATGTGTCCCGGTCTGCGCAGGTCTGATGGTCTTGAATCAGGCGCAATAACTACTTCTACTGTTTTAGCCCGGTCGTATGCTGATATTCCTGTTGTGACACCATACTTCTCGTGTGCGTCAACACTGACAGTAAATGCAGTACGCATACTTTCGCTGTTATGTTCTACCATTTGAGGCAAATCCATACGCTTTGCTATTTCGTCAGAGATTGCAAGACAAATAAGCCCTTTACACTCGCTTGCCATAAATTTAATGATTTCCGGCGTTGCATACTGGGCGGCAACAATTAAATCTCCTTCATTTTCCCTGTTTTCGTCATCGGCTATTATAACAGGTTTCCCTTGTTTATAGTCGTTTAGCGCGTCCTCTATTGTGTCAAAATGAATATGATTGTTTTCCATTACGCAAACCCGTTTTCTTCCAGAAATTCAAGACTAATTCTAGATTTATTATGATATATATTTAAGTTTTTTTCAATATACTTTGAAATTATATCAAACTCTATATTTACACTGCTTCCGGTACTTAAGTGTTTAAGAGCCGTACTATCCCAGGTGTGCGGGATAACGGCAATAGTAATGTATCCGCCGGCTTTTTCATTTGCAACAGTAAGGCTTATACCGTCAATTGCTACGGAACCTTTTTTTACCGTATAATTTTGATACTCGTCAGAAAATTTAATTGTTAAGTCTATAAAATCATTATTTTTTTTAATTTCAGTAATTATACCTGTGGTATCTATGTGCCCGTACACCAGATGCCCGTCAATACGGGAATTAAATTTAGCGGCTCGCTCTAAATTTACAATATCACCTTTCTTTTTTGTCCGAAAAGATGTTACTGAATAAGTCTCGGGTGACGTGTCCGCAATAAAGGTATTGCTCTCAAGTCTTGTGACGGTGAGACATGCTCCGTTAACAGCAATGCTGTCTCCAATATTTAGTTCGCTTGCAAGTCCGGTTTCTACGGCAATTCTATTCCTGTTTATGTCCGTGATAGTTCCTGTTGTCTCAACTAAGCCTGTAAACATAGGCTAATTATATCACAAAATGTGTTACTTGTCTTTTATTGTTTTAGCATTAATCATACAAACAGAGGTACGCAAATACCTCACTTATGCGTAATAATATAATTTGTATAAGGTGAGATAGTATAAATGCCGTTTTCATATCGTTTACAAAAGGTTCTGGATTTCCGTATACGAGAAAAAGAAAAACAGTTACTTGTGGTTCAGGAAGCCCAGCAGCGTGTGACAGAAGCCGAACAGGCAATTATAAAAAATAACGAAGAAATAGAATTGACAATTAAAAATAAAAGAGTCGCTGATTTCAGACTTATGGAATATTATGACAAATATCTCCACCATCTCTGGGATAAGGCGGAAGAGCTTGAGGCTCACCGGCAGGAAATGCAGAAAATACTTGATGAGGAACTTCTTAATCTGGCACATCTTGAACAAAAAGTTAAAGTACTGGAAAAACACAAAGAACACCTGCGCGAAGAGTATGATTACGAACAAAAACAAATAGAAATGAAACAATTTTCTGAAATTGGTATACAAAGATTTTTTCAACATAAAAATGAAGAATTGGAAGAAGAACAAAAAGAAATCTCTAAACAGGAGCAAATATGAATATAGAAACAGGAACACTGCAAAATCTCAAACAAACTGACAAACAATCCCCTAATAGTCCTTCTTACCCCAAAACAGATAAAGACTTTAAGGCGGAAATGGCAGATTTAAAATCAGAAAAACAAATTTCTGATGACTGTCAGATACATTCAGGTAATACGGTCGCAGATAAATATACTGTCGATATGGAAATGACTGCAGGTTGTGATACAGATGGCATTAATGATACTAACGAACTTCTTGTTGCTATTAATGAAATTAATAGCCCTATCAATCAAACGGATGATTTTATCGACAATCAATTAAACCAACCCCAAAACAAACCCGATAATATTATCAGACCGGAAGAAAATAAGGAGCCAAATAATCAATTGCTAAATAACGATATGAATTTAACTAATATTAAGAATGATAAAATGCAGGAATTAAAATCCGATATTAGTTTTACGCAAAACGGCGGAGAACCTTTTTCATCATTCTTTAATAACAACAATTTTCAAGAGTCAAATGAAGAATTGCAGGAAGATTCTTCTGTCCTTTCGACAATGGCAGAAAATATTGCAATGGTAAACAGAGCTCTTACCGAAAAATCAAAAACTACTTCTGATGCAACTTCTGATATAGAAAAAGTCGGCGATGTCGTTGATAAAACAATTAATGCAACAGTGCTTAATATGACGCGCTCTGATGTGCAGTTTTTTATAAACCTTACAACCGGAGCGGATTTTAATTTAAATGAGATTACTGAAACACAAAACACTTCAAAATCCGGTGTTGTTTCTGAAATGCTTGCAAACTTACTGGCTGAAAGTATGAAAAATAATAAGCCTTTTAGAATAAATTTTGACAATGACATTTCTGTCATTATAAAACT
>CASELB010000137.1 GCA_949288685.1 uncultured bacterium | reverse complement strand
TTCCTGACACCCCGAATAATCCAAGACAGTTTCAAAATCTTACACAAGTGCAAACAATGGAAGGATGCAATTTACTGCAACCACATTTACTATTACATACAACTTTTTCAATTATCCATATACTTAAAATGAGTCATAGCATGGGTTGCGGCGGGTTAATAAATGTGTTATAATAATAGTAGCAAGGGATTCTGCATCTTTGCTCAGAGTGTATAGCCCCAAACCACTCTCTAATAAAAAGGTATCCGTTATGTAGTTTAATCAGGAGCTAAAAATGGATACGATTTGTCTGCGTCTAAATGAGGAAACGCCCCAACCATGCCGGCTTGTTGGCAGCGGTACATTTTCTGTTTGCCGGCGAATAGTTATTCCGGCTGTTGGAGTAATTGTCATGTTGTCAATTATGCTTGCTGCCGGCGCGTCGGATAGTATAGCCTACTCTGTTTCACCTCCGCAGGTTCCCGTTCTTAAAAATACTAAAACTGCTATCGAAACGAGTATTAATACGGAACACCGGCAGGAATTTTTTGATAATTATATAAGAAAAAAATACCCCGGCGGTATGATTACAGATTTGGCAAAAGGTGTGAAGAGAATAAAAGTTGTAAGGTATTTTAGTTCAAGACCGGTCAAATTAAATATTATAGAGACTGATTTTTATGTTAATCCGGATTTGGCGGTAGTTCCGGCACTCGCAGGAGAAACACTTAATAAAAAGGCAAAAATAAGTTATATAAATAAAAAAGATAATGCAATAGTATCAGTTAACGGAGGATATTTTAAGCAGCAAACAGGAGCACCTTTAGGGTTATTAATGATAGACGGCAGAATATATTCCGGTGCCATGTATAACAGGGTTGCAATGGGAATTTTTGATAATAAGTTTGAAATGGCAAGGGCTGGGCTTAATATCACCTTGCACACAAATAAAAACAATCTGAAAATTGATAATATCAATCAACCGCGGACGCTTGCAAGTCATATACTTGTATATGATTCCCTCTGGGGAAAATATGCTCCTGCGCCTCCTAAAGGCGGAATATCTGTTATTGTTTCAGGGAAAGATATTGTGGGTACGTCCTACAGTTCTGTTGCAATTCCGGAAAACGGATATGTAATTTCCGCCCCGAAATCCAAACTTACACCAATAACAAATGATAAGCGTTTGAAACTTGAAATAAATACAACTCCTGAATGGAAAGGGGTTAAGCACATAATAAGCGGCGGACCGTATCTTATAAAAGACGGTGAGATTTATGTTGACGCCACCGCGCAGAAACTTAATTCCATAGCCGGTAGAAATCCCAGAACGGCAATAGGGTATACATCTGATAATAATATAATAATAGTAACGGCAGACGGCAGGGAAAGTTCGTCTGTCGGATTGACGCTGATGGAACTTGCACGGTATATGAAACAAATAGGCTGTGTAAATGCAATGAACCTCGATGGCGGTAGTTCTACAGTAATGTATGGTGCGGGTGGTATTTTGAATTCTCCGTCCTACAAAGGCGGTGTGGAAATTTCAAACGCTGTACATATTGTAATGGAGTAGAAGGTGTAATAAAATTGCACCCTATGGTTACCATGCGGGAAAGACCCTGAAACAAGTTCAGGGTGACAGCTCCGTTCCTGTCATTCCGAACTGCGGATTGCGAGCAGAGGCTGGAGTGTTGGAAACGTTGAGTTTTCAACACGTAACGCCGTTTAGCGCGAGCAACCAAGATGTTACGGAATCTCATTTAAAACTTGTTTTAGGTCCTGAAACAAATTCAGGACGACATGTCATTTACTCCTTAAGGGTGGCAGTCTTTTAGAAGTACACGAAAGAGCCTACACCAGCACCTTGCCTAGTTTTTCAAACGTTGTTTTATCATCATTAATATCAACGCCTGCTGTTGTCAGATAGTTCCCTACAATTACCCCGTTAACTCCGGCTTTCAGGCAGCGTTCCTGATTTTCACGGTTTAACCTCGTAGAACGCCCTCCGGCAAACCTTATTTGCGCTGCCGGCATGGCTATTCTAAATATACACATTGTTCTTACAACTTCTTCTTCCGTAATCTTATCTTTGTAATTTTCAAAAGGTGTTCCTTCAATCGGTGTTAAAATATTTACAGGTACTGATTCAGGAGCAATTTCTGCCAGTTCAACCGCCATTTCTGCCCTGTGCTCCGCACTCTCTCCCATACCGATAATTACTCCGCAGCATATTTCCATTTCGTATTTTTTGGCAAGTTTTATAGTGTTAATTCTGTCTTCATACGTGTGTGTCGTACATATTTGAGGGTGATAACTTCTGCAAGTATTGATATTGTGATGATATCTTACACATCCGGCTTGTGCAAGTTGTTTCATCTGTTCTTCTGTCAAAATCCCGAGAGATGCGCAGCAGGTTAATCCTTCAATAGAGTTTACAACTTTTACCATCTCCAGAATATGTGTAAAATCTTCATCAGACGGACGTCTGCCGGAGGTTACAAGTGAAAATCTTGTAGCACCGTTTTGTCTGGCGCTTTCTGCCGCTTTTTTTACTGTTGCTAAGTCAACAAGCGGGTGGCATTCAATTTGAGCGTGGTTGTGTGCGCTCTGGGAACAGTATTTACAGTTCTCCCCGCACATGCCTGTTCTGGCGCTGATTATTGAGCATGCCTCTATTTTGTTCCCAAAATTCTCTTCGGATATTTTAGATGCGATATTTATTAATTCATTAATATCAATATTATACAATTCCAGTAGTTGTTGTTTATCCATATTTTCTCCCGGTGCTTTGACTCTGTTAATCAGTATATAATAAAAAAATATAGAAAACTTGCAGCATTTTGTATTATTTATTTTTCATTGGAACTCTGTACAGATTAAAACTGTCAATCGTATTTCCGGTAGTGTTTTTCAGTGAGTCAACGACTGCCGGAGCATATTCCTGAAACACGGAGTTATAGTTTTTAAGTGTTGTAACTATTATTCCTTCAAGTTCTTTTTGTTGGAGTTTTAATTCACCGGATTTCAACCCTTTAATAGTTTTTTCGAGCGGTAGACCTTTTGAACGCGCAATACTTTCTGCAAATTTCATTTTAAGACACATTATTCCGACTTTAATGCCCAAATCGTCATTTTTGCCGCAGGCAACTCTAATTGCAGACGGTGAATTATACTTGCGTACAGGATTTCCGTTTTTATCAAGGAGCGGTTTCCCTTCTGCGTTAGTTTGATAAAGAATTTTATTCATTGTTTCTTTGTCAATTAGGTCATAAAGTCGTTTTCTTCCGCCGTTTGAGTCTGAAAACATATCACGGATTGTTATTGTCACAACTTGCATGGGACCTTCGCCTGTCGGGCTGCTTTGATTTTTTTCGAAACCTGTTTCTTTTTCAATAACAGAAGCAATTAATGCAGGGCTTATATTAACCTCTTCTGAATTTTTATTTATTAATTCTGCCCAGTATCTTGTATCTTCTTCGGAAAGTGTACCGCCTTTTTCTCTCATTAATTCCGTAATCGTTTTTTCGGTACGTCTTAAATTGTTTTCTTTTTCCAATCTTTTTATTGCATCTGAAATTTTTTTATTAAGAACTTCAAGAACATTTTTATTAATTCGTTCTTCTTTTGTTTGTTCTTTTTCTTCCTGTATAAGCGGAATTTTTATATCCTTTTTTACACTTCCTTTTTTATCCTGTAAAGAAGTGCCCTCTGTAACCTGATTGTATGCTAAAGGATTTATTTCCGTCATACTTGAAACCTCTGTATATAATAAGTGTATAATTTGCGGTTGAATTTCACATTATCGGGCAAATTTTACATTTCTTAACAGTTTATCCGGGGTTATGTTACAATACTTGTATGAATAGTTTGGGTAATATTTTGGCTGTATTTGCAGGCGGCGGATTAGGGGCTGTGCTTAGATATCTGACCGGCATGTATCTTGTAAGTACAAGGTTTGGTTCAGCGCCTGCAACGTTGTGTGTAAATGTAATTGCAAGTTTTATTCTGGGATTTGCGTTTGGATATTTTGTTCTAAAACCGGATATTCCGCCGCAGGTAAAATTATTTATTACATGCGGGTTTTGCGGCGGGCTGTCAACTTTTTCAACTTTTGCTCTGGAGTCTTTACGTATGTTTGAAACTTCTGAAACCATTACGGCAATTGTTTATATCGGATTGAGTGTGCTTTTGTGTATTCTTGCTGCGGCAGCGGGAGTTTTTGCCGGAAAGATGTTATAAAAGTTCTTCGCGGGATTTAAAAAGGCTTGAGAGCATATAAAATGAACCGCATACAATTGTCAGTTTATCTCCGCCGGTTATTAATTTTCTGGCAAAAGGTTTGCAAGGATACGGGCATGCCGCTTTCAAATCTTCGTATTTTGCGGCATTCGGGTAATCAAATTCATAAAAATATATTTCATCTTCCGGGCGGAACAGAATGTTTATCATTTTATTATAATCTTTATTCTTTAAACATCCGAAAATAAAACGCCTTTTCTCCTCTCCATAAAGATAATCAAGGTTAATTCTTAACGCTTCAACTCCGTTAGGGTTGTGCGATGCGTCAACAATCAGATTATATTTGGGAAAATACTCAAATCTGAAAGGATGAACGGTATTTCTTAACCCTGTTAAAATCTCATCGTCAGTAATTTCTTTAAAGAAAGTTTGAATTACTGTAAGTGCAAGTGCAAGATTTTCTTCCTGATGAAACCCTTTTAGTGCGGACACCTTTTTATATTGGTCTACAGCGGGGGATGTTAGTATAAACAGAGAATTTAATTCATCAGCTCTGTCTTTTATTACTTCCATTGCAGAGGCTGTTACAACCGGACAGCCGGGTTTTATTATTCCTGCTTTTTCAAATGCAATTTTATCTTTGGTATTCCCCAGACGTTCTGTATGGTCATAGTCAATATGCGTTATTACCGAACAAATATTTTTTTTTATAACGTTTGTTGCGTCAAATCTCCCGCCGAGACCTGTTTCCAGAATGACAATTTCTGTACCTTGCGATTTAAAGTACAGAAACATCATAACGGTAAGGATTTCAAATTCGGTCAGATGAATATTTGCTTCATCCGCTTTCCTGCAAACTTCAAATACATAGTCTGCAAAAATCTCTTCTGGTATGTTTTCTCCGTTAAATTTTATTCTCTCTGTGTAATTAAAAATATGCGGGCTTGTATAGAGTCCTGTTTTATACTTTGTTCTTAATATCGATTCAAGAAATGCGCAAACACTACCTTTGCCGTTTGTGCCTGCAACATGAATATATTTTAAATCATCCTGCGGGTTACCAAAAATCGACAAAATTTTAGTAATTCTATCCAATCCAAGCTCTATATAAAATCTTCCTTTAGAGGTTAAAAGTTTTACGGCATTTTCGCAGGTATTCATTTACTATTTCTTTTCCAGTGATAAAGTCCACCCGTTACCGCCTGATTCTTGACCGGTTTCGCTTTCTGACGGAAGGTTAGGGATGTATTCTTCCCGTTCTTCTTCCGGCTGGTCAATCGGAAGTCTGAACCCGAAAGTTGAACCTTCGCCGAGTTTTGAGTGGACAAATACTTCTCCGTGGTGGTGTTTTTCAATTGCAATTTTAACAAGGTGCAGTCCGAGTCCGGTGCCTTTTACGGAGTGGGTTGCATTTTCTACCCTGTAAAAGCGTTCAAAGATTTTATCAAGGCATTCTTCCGGAATTCCGGGACCTTGATCTTCTACACTGACTTCTATACAATTGTCAACACGTGACCGCTCGGCGCGGATTTTGATACGTTTTCCGTCCGGTGAATACTTAATTGCGTTGGATATAATATTCATCAACGCTCTTGAAATGCTGTCGATGTTGAGCATTACTTCCGGCAGGTCAGGTTCTTTTATAATTGAGAATGTTAAATCGTGTTCTTTTGCAAGTACTTCAACCTGATTGACGCAATCTTCAATTATTTCAACGATATTTTGTTTACTCATTTCAAGATGTACGTTTTGAGACTCATAACGTGAAAAATCAAGGATATCATTAACCATGCGGTTAAGTCTGATTATTTCCTGGTTCATAACTCCGATAAATTCGCGCTGGGTATTAAAATCAAAATTATCTCCATAGTTATAAAGAGTGTCTATATAGCTTCTTAAAACAGTTACAGGCGTTCGAAGTTCGTGGGAAACATTAGAAATAAAGTGTGAACGAAGTTGATCCATTTCAATTTCTTTAGTCACATCAATAAGTACTATAATATATCCGGTATAAGCTCCGCTTCTTAAGAACATTGGTGATATAAGTGCTTTTATAATCCGTTTGGAAATTTCTATATTAAACTCAAGCGGTTTTGATTCCATTTCTTCTAACGGTGTGTCTTTAAATTGTTCAATTTTATCTTTGAAACACAATTCTCCGTTTGTATCACAGAATGTTTGGATTTGTGTATTGACAATATCTTCGTCTGTAACTTCAAGAAGTTTTTTGGCATGGTTGTTAACAAGAATAACTTTATCTTTGCTGTCACATACAACAACGCCGTTAACAATACTCATAAGTACTGCTTCCAGCTTGTTTCGCTCGAAGGTTAAACTTTCAATAGTCTGCTCGTTGTATCTGCTTAACTTATGCGACATATCATTAAATGCGTCAAAGAGTTCTGAAACTTCCTGCCCTGCATTTTCTTTTTCAATAGTATATCCGAAATCTCCGGAAGAAATCTTTTTAACTCCGTTATACAATTTCCGGAGTTCTCTGCTTATGATGGATGTATTCATATAAACAATACCTGAAATAACAATCCAGGCAAGGATGAAAACAAGTATCATTGAAAATTGGGCTGTTTTGACTATTCTTGCAAGAGTTTTGCCGGACATACCAATCATGACAGAGCCGGCAGTATCTGCCTGCCCGAGGTTTTTTATTTTTAACGGTGCTGACGCTTTAATTGCGTCGGATTCGTATTTGCTTGGAAAATCGTCCTTGGATGAGTAAATTATTTTTGAGTTGGAATCCCGAAATTCTACGTAAGAAATGTCTGTATTATTTTTTAATATGGATTTTGAATGTTCTCTTAAGGTTTCGTATTTTTCCAGTTCGGGGATATCTTTTATTATTTCTTCGCTTTCAATAGCAAGGGTTTTGGATATGATGGACGCAAAATTTCTGTAACCGGAGTTTAGGGTTTGTTCAATTTCAAAGAGTGCGAAAAATGCCAAAAGCGCAATGAATACTGTGCTTAATGCCATCCCCGCAAAAATAAGTTTCGACTGCGTGGTCAATTTTTTCCCGGAAACCTTCTCATCCATACCCGAATTATATCATGTATGTATATTTGTAGCAAATACTATTTGAAGAAATGATTTTATACTTTCAAAACTTTTCATGCCCTGTGGTTTTTGATAAAATATATTTATGGCAAAAAAGAGGAAAAAGCGGGGTAAAAATGGTCAAGGTGCCGGAAGTATTGTTCCGCCAAAGCGTCAGTCGTTGGCTTTTGTTTGTCGGTTGATATATTTGGTAATTGTGGTGGGGATAATTCTCAGGATAGCGGCTTTTACCTTAAATCCTGTACTCTCAGATGCAGAGACCCCGATTGCAGCGGATATTTTAAATCGTGATTTCTGGGGGCTGTTTAATCCGTTAAGTATACATCAGGTTATGCCTCCACTGTTTCTGTCGCTCGTAAAATGCTGTTCACTTTTCAGCCAACTGCCGTTGGGAGATTGTATCAATACGACGTACTGGCTGAGATTTGTGCCGCTTTCTGCCGGAATCTTATCTTTGTTTTTGTTTTATTATCTTCTACAGAATATCTTTGCTTCAAAATTTGTTCAGCTTACCGGCATGATTATATTTGTGCTAAATCCGGTTTTGATTAAGTATACATCAATTCTTAATCCGGTTTCTACGGATGTTTTAACGACTATAATTTTATTAATTTATTTTGTTAAATATAATCCGGATTCCTATACAAAACAGTTTTATCAGGTTCTTATACTTTCAGTATTTGCACTGTTTTCTTATCCTGCAATATTTATTCTGGCGGGCGGTCTGGGAATTATTATTTCAAGAGATTTTAAAAAGTTTCTCTGTGCGTTTACTGCTTTTGCTGTTGTGATGATATTTTATTTTGTGTATCATATCTGGGGCGTTATGGAAATTCATGGCGCGACGCTTGACAGTTCTATGAGCGGGTATTTTATTACTGCAAGTAATATTACGGATTTATGTATGGGTGCTGCAGGTAAAATATTTAATATATTCATACTTCCGCTAATTGCTGCCGGTGTTGCGGCTGTCGGATTTTTGCTTGCGTGTTTCAGGGATTCAAAAATTGCAATATTTTCGGCTGTAACTTTGCTTGCAGTGTTTACGCTGTCATATCTTCATCTGTACGGATTTACTCCGGAAACTCTTGTATTTTTCATCCCGGTTATGGTTATTTTTGTTTGTGAATTTTTCGATTTGTTTCCGGCAGATTCCTTAGTTATTAAAATACTGCCTGTTATTATGCTGGTTCTTTGTTCTTATTATTTGCTTATATTTTACGGGATAATTCCGCAACTGTTAAATGTATAATTAAAAACCCCTCCGAATACCGGAGAGGTTTTTTAAGGTTTTCAATTTGATAATAATTACTTATCATCAAGAGCAGCAACACCCGGGAGTACTTTACCTTCGATAAATTCTAAGGAAGCGCCGCCGCCTGTTGAAACGTGTGTAAAGTCTTCCGCTTTGCAGAATTTCTTGGCTGCAGAAACGGAATCACCGCCGCCGATTACAGAAGTTGCGCCGTTCTTTGTTGCTTCAACGATTGCCGCGAGAACTGCCTTTGTTCCTTCTGCAAATGCAGGATTTTCAAATGCACCGACAGGTCCGTTCATAAGAATTGTTTTAGATGATTTGATAACATCAGCAAATGCTTTTCTTGAATCAGGACCCGCATCAACGCCTTCAAATCCGTCAGGAATTTCATTGATTTTAACAAACTTGTTTGTACCGTTGCCTGAAAAATCATCTGTTACAAGAACATCTGTTGCCATAACAAGTTTAACGCCCTTGTCTGCAGCTTTCTTTTCAATAGCTTTTGCAACTTCAAGCTGGTCGTCTTCACAAATAGAGTTGCCGATTTTACCGCCGTTTGCCTTAACAAAAGTGTAAGCCATACCGCCGCCGATAATCATATTGTCAACTTTATCAAGCAGGTTTTCTAAAACACCGATTTTGGAAGAAACCTTAGCGCCGCCTACTACAGCAGTGAACGGTCTTTCCGGATTATCAAGCGCCTGTGAAAGGCATCTGATTTCTTTTTCCATTAACAAACCGGATACTGCGGGTTTAAGAATTTTAGCAAGTTTTGCTGTAGAAGTGTGGTTTCTGTGTGCTGCGCCAAAAGCGTCGTTTACATAAAAATCACCGAGTTTTGCAAGTTGTTCCGCAAATGTCATATCATCATCTTTTGCTTCTTCCGCTTTATAAAATCTGATGTTCTCAAGAAGAGCAATTTGTCCGTCTTTAAGTTTTGAAACGTATTCAGGTGCCTCTTCAACTGAAGGAATGAACATTATTTCTTCACCGAATACTTTTGACATATATTTAGCAACCGGTGCTAATGTAAATTCCATATTTTTTTCACCTTTCGGTCTGCCAAGGTGAGCCATAAGAACAATTTTTGCTCCCTTATCTTTCAAATATTTTACAGTAGGAACGATAGCCTGAATTCTGGTATCGTCAGTTACATTTTTGTCTGCATCCAGCGGCACGTTAACATCAACTCTTACGAGTGCTGTTTTGCCCTGAATCTCACCTAAATCTTTTACTGATTTTTTCATGATATTCTCCCTTTCTTTTTATAAAACAATTATACCACAGTGAAAAATAAGTAGTACAGGAAGGAAAAATATGTAATTACACGTTAATAATAATTTGAAGTCTTATGAAGCCCTACCGGCGTACATACATTGTATATTTTTGTAAAGCAAACTATTGACAATGGTAAAAATATAACTTACACTAATAAAGTATGTAAACCTTTTATACTTTACCCCGTATTTATTTTAAATTAAGGAGAAAAATGGATAGCAGTTAAATTAAAATTAATAAATAAATTGCAAAAGTCCCCAAAACTACAACAGGAAATAAAGCACAGAAGATTACCCCTGCAAGTTTGAATTTGTTGTTGATGTACGACAGATTTTCAATTCTTATACCGCGTATTTGTTCGATAATGAAGATTAT
>CASELB010000136.1 GCA_949288685.1 uncultured bacterium | reverse complement strand
TCGTTTTCACCGTTTATAAAA
Source organism: uncultured bacterium (assembly GCA_949288685.1). Lineage (GTDB taxonomy): Bacteria > Cyanobacteriota > Vampirovibrionia > Gastranaerophilales > Gastranaerophilaceae > CALUTH01. Next base: position 3,833 of record CASELB010000136.1, on the reverse strand, counting down.
TATTTTTGCATAGCAAGGAAAAATACAATAATCGGCAGGGTTGAAAGTATAGAGCCTGCTGCGACATAGCGCCAGTTGGAACTGAACATTCCCTGCAGGTTATTAATTCCGACCGGAAGTGTGAACATGCTTTCTTTGGTTAATAAAATGCTCGGCCATAAAAATTCACCCCACGAACCAATGAATGTGAATACGGCAAGCACGGCAAGTGTCGGCTTAACCATAGGAAGTACAACTTTCCAAAGAACCTGAAAAACGTTACATCCGTCAACAATGGCTGATTCTTCAAGTTCTACAGGGATTTTTATAAACGCCTGACGCATTAAAAATATTCCGAAAGCTGATACTGCAAACGGCATTACCAGCCCGATATAACCGTTGAGTATACTGACACCGTCTGTGAGTCCGAGTTTTACCGTAATTAAATATACGGGTATCATTATTGCCTGAAAAGGCACCATAATAGTTGCTAAAATTCCGAAAAATATAAATCTTTTACCGGCAAATTTCATCCTTGCAAGCGGATAACCGGCAAGTGATGAAAAAATCAGGTTAAATATTACGGTTAATCCCGCAACTGCTATTGAATTATAAAAATACCGCATAAAATCAACTTTTCCCCAGACTCCGGTATAGTTGGAGAACGTAAAATCCTCGGGTATAAACACAGGCGGGTAAGCAAAGATGTTCTCATTAATCCCTTTTAAAGAGGTTGAAACCAGCCAGATAAACGGAAATATTGAGAGAACGGAGACAATTATAAGTATTATATGTGATATAAGCCCTGAAAAAATTTTCTTATTCATATTTATATATTAGCACAGGTTATAACTTAACCAAAGTTCATAAAATGTATTTTTCTAAAAAAAACTGTATAATTCCGGTATGAAGAGATTATTTATTTTTATTTCTGTATTAATTTTGTTTGCCGCACCGGTACTATCCGCTCAGGCTGACGGTGTTTGGCGCAGGCTTGCAGTATATGATTTGCAGGGAAACAAACTCCTTGCGTTCCCTGAACTTTCAATTGAGTATTATTCACCCGATTTTATGGTTGTAAGGGATAAAACCAACAAATATTATATTGCGGATAAAAACGGCAAGCGATTGAATGACCAATCCTACTTAGTTTTGGGCTATCCTATGATAACGCTCAGCGACGGGAATTTTGTTCAGTTAATAAAGGCTAAAACCGTTCAGGATAATGATGCGGAGATGATTATTTATAATAAAAAGGGTGAGGTTGTTTTTCCGCAGGACAAAATCAGTAATTATGAACCATTGGGATTTAAATATTTGAAAGACGGAAGGATTTTGGGAGTAAAAACGGCGCCGTTCTCTATAGTTATATTTGAAACAAATAAAGAACCTTTAACTCTGAATACTCCGGAAAAGCTGGCTGACTGGCTGAATAAAAACAATATTGATACAAATAATTACAAGTCAAAATGGACGTCAAATATGACTGACGAAGAAAAAATGTTGACAATGGATGAAAATATTGCGGAAAACTGGTTAAATGATGCTAATAATGTATATTTTCATTCAATGAGTGATTTAGTTGTCTTTCAAACGCGTGACGGCGCAGGTATCCGCGATAAAAATACACCGACAAAGGTAATTGTTAAGCCGAGTCCGGAATATCAGCAGATTGTAATACAGGGTAATTATTTTGCATATTACCAGTTGGGGAAATGGGGACTTAGAGACTTGAACGGCAATAGTCCAAGCAGTGCTAAATTTAACAATCTTCCAATCCTCCGCGGCGATTATATTTTTGTGGAAGAACGGTAAAATATGTGCTGCACCCGTTTGCGCGGCTGCGTAAATCTTCGTACAACGCCTGACGAATTTATAAATCAGACAGCGGTGTATGCATAAGTATTGTATAAATAATTCCGGATAAGAGCATGCATATTGGAATTGTAAGCACCCACGCCAGTACAATGTTTTTAACAATGCCCCACTTTACGGCGCTTGCCTTGGTCATACTGCCTACCCCCATAATAGCCGTTGAAATAATATGAGTGGTACTGACCGGAATTCCGAGATGTGAACAAGCAAGGATGATGCCTGACGCGCTTATTTCTACCGCAAATCCGTGGATTGGTTTAATTTTAACAATCTTTGAGGACATTGTTTTTATAATTCTCCAGCCGCCCGCCATTGTTCCGAGGGCAAGAGTCAGTGCACATATACAAATAACCCAGAGCGGAATGTGAAAATCATCACCTTTAATAAGTCCGAACGTAATAAGAGCAAGTGTTATAATACCCATTGTTTTTTGTGCATCGTTTGAACCGTGGGAAAATGCTAAAAATCCGCAGGATATAAGTTGTAGTTTTTTAAATGTTCTGTTTAAATATTCAGGCTTAATTCTCCAGAATAAAAATATTAATGTTGCAATTACTAAAAAACCAATGATAAAACCTAACAGCGGAGAAGTAACCATAGGTATCAGTACTTTATTTAAAACATTCGGACCGTTAATTACATCAAGTGCCGGATGTTCAAGATGCATTGTTCTGAATCTGAAAATTAAGTCATATTGCTGGTCTAATTTAAAATAAGCGTGTACTACTGATGCACCGAGCAGTCCGCCGATTAGCGCGTGTGATGAGGATGACGGAATTCCTGCCCACCACGTTATTAATCCCCAGATAATAGCCCCCAGTAATGCGCACAGTATAGTTAACTGTGTTATTGCGTCGTGTGCAACCATGCCGACCCCTATGGTCTTTGCAACGTGTGTTCCGCATAGCGCGCCCGCAAAATTGAATATGGCTGCATAAAGTACTGCATACCGCGGACTTAATGCTTTTGTCGAAACTGCCATTGAAATCGCGTTTGCCGAATCGTGAAAGCCGTTTATAAATTCAAATACAAGTGCTACGGCTATGATTATTACTAAAAATAAAATTAAATGTGTCATAATTAACTGTTCTTTGCTGCTATATTAAGTACAATATCTGCGACAGAAGTGCATTTGTCTAATGCATCTTCAAGATCTTTGTATATGTCGCGGTATTTTATAACCGTAATCGGATCGAATTTTCCGGAGAAAAGTTCTTCCGTTGCGCGGTATAAAACATCATCACCGAGTGTTTCAATTTCTTTCATTGTATTTCTCGAGTCTGTAATTGCTTGAATTTTATGCAGCTTTTTTAACAGGCTTACACAATGTGTAAGTTCGGTTGTCGCTTTTATAATTACTTTTCCCTGCTGGAACATTTCTTCCGTAGGTCTGGTTATTTTATACAGATTATAGTTCATAAAGGCTTTGCAGATTTTTTTATTAATTTTTCTTATGGATACTGACAATAATTGTATATCTTCGCGGTCAATCGGAGTAATAAATGTGTTGTTGAGCATTGTAATAACTTCCCGCTCTTTATCTTTACCCTTGTGCTTTTGTACCTTCATTTGAAGTAAAAGCTCTTCATCTATGCCATGGATGAGAGCTTCGTTATAAAGAATTGCACTTTTTTTACAAATATTTGCCGCTTCAATAAAACAATCAAAGAAAACTTTATTATCCGGCGGAAGCAGTTTTTCTAATATTCCTAATTTAACCATTTCCAACATCCTTTCCAAAAACCATGTTACTTAAAAAAAAATATAAAAACAGAGTTTTGTAACAATTATTAACGAAATTTTAAAAACCGGTTAATCCTTTGCTGCTTTGGATTATATACTTAATACATAAAAATAATTTGTTACAAAATTTGTAATTTCTGAAATAATGATGTATAATGAAATTGCTATTTATATTTCGGCTAGTGTAAAATCTTAACAGGAAGGATTGCCCTACCTGTTTTTTTTACCCTGTAGGG
>CASELB010000135.1 GCA_949288685.1 uncultured bacterium | reverse complement strand
TATTATTATCCATATCTTTAATTCCCTAGTGTAAAATCTACACTTAATATAATATATGCTAAAGATTTTAATGCAACGGCAAGAAAATAAACAAATAACATGTCGTGCTTAACTTGCGGATTTCCGGCATCATTGAACATAGCACCCCGTAAGAAGTCGGAAAGTTTCAAAATCTCTGTAAGACTCATTTAAACACCTAAAACAAGTTTCGGGTGACATGTTTTTATTTACCCCTTCAGGGTGACACAGTTAATATAAATTCAAAGGAAAAAAGTTAAAATTACTCTTCTGAAATAAGAAGTGTCCAGTCTTCAGACAATTCATTAAGTATATCCTGAACGGAAGTATTTTTATCTGTCAAAACTTTTTGAACCGCAGTATTTATAAGAGTATTAAGTTCTTTCTGATTACGTATCTGTTTAAGTACACAAACTTTATTCAACTGTTTCGCACCCGTTGAGCGTGCTTCCGCTTCCGGAGACGAGTAATTGTTGTAAAAATCTGATTTAAGAGCTCTGTTTGTTGTTGCAAGTATATTGGTCAATCTTGCAAGCTCCAGCTGATTTTCAGTACTTGTCAGAAACAGTGCAAAATCAAGTGCTGCTTCTTTATGGAGAGCCTTTACAGGAATAACAAAATTCATTAATGAAAAATCATACTGCCCGCGCGAGCCCATAAGCTGCGGTCTTATTTCCGTAACTCTATATACATCCGGAGCATTTTCTTTTAACATATTCAAGAAATTGGCACCTGCCTGAAAGAATACGCTTTTGCCGGACATGTACTGTTCAAAACCTTCCCTGTGCGTTATAGATACTGTTTCACCCGGCAAAAATCCTGCTTGATAGAGCTCTCTGAATTGTTTAAACAGTTTAACAGCCTCTTCGGATTTAATCTCATCAGGAGAGTTAATACCATACTTATTTAATATACGCAGCATAGAATCATTATCAACCAGATTCGGAGTATATATATACGCACCTGTAAGTTTTTTTACATGCTCCGCATTGTTATTCATTTGCGTATAAGAAACCGGCACCGGCTTTGGAGTTAATACTTCTTTTTCCGTAACCCAGCCATACCTGTTACGATAAATTTTCTTCCAAACCCTTTTTGTTATGACCTTTTCTTTGCCAATATCCGTCTTACCCAGAAGTTCCGTATTAACAAAAGTAACAGAAGAAGTTGCATACCAGGGAATTGAATATAAAACACCGTTATATTTCAAAGAGTCAATAATCTGCGGATTATAACCTGTCATTTTCTCTTCCGGAATTTTCTCCAACGCACCTCTTTGAGCCAAAAGAGCGGAAAAATCAGGATTAAGATTTATTAAATCAGGAGGATTATTACCCAGCACCGCGGCAAGAGTTCGTTTTTCCCCTTCGGAAAATGGAACATCCACCCACTCAATATCAATATCAGGATTCTTTTTTTCGTATTCTAATATCACCCCGTTCATGTATTCAGCAAAATCACCCATTTGCAGCGTCCATACAACAACATGTTCTTTCCCGTCGCCCTTCTTTACAGAACATCCGCACAGGGTTATGACCATTAACAATAATACTAATAGTTTCTTCATTAAAGCTCCAATATTTGTTTTAATTATACCAAAAAACTATTGCACTAATCAAAAAATAAATGTAATATATAATAAGAAAAAAAAGGGAGAATCTAAATGTTAAGATTAATTGTTATAGTTATTCTTGCGGCTGCATGTTATTTTGTATACAACAACTGGAGCAATATTTCTTCAGGGTTTATGAATTCTGCAAAGCAGGAAAAAACAATACAGGCTGTAGGCTCCACCAGAGGCGAACTCAACAGCGAAGCACAAAAAGCACTAGATAGAGAATAGTTTATAATACCGGTTAACAGCCGGTATTATTTTTACAAAATAATTTATATATCTTTTACTCATTTATTTCTGTACTATGATTAATATATAGAATAAATGAGGTTTTATATATGATTATAATAATGGAGAAAAACGCAACTGACGCACAAATAAAATCAGTCTGCACACATCTGGAAAATTTAGGGTTCAGAATAAATCTTAACCATGGCGAAGTTTATACGGTAATTGCCGCTCTCGGAGACAAACGATTAATCCAGCCGCAATCCATATCATCATTAGACGGAGTAAAAGAAGTAAAAATTATTCAGGAACCGTTTAAACTTGCAAGCCGTGAAACAAAAGAAGAAGATAC
>CASELB010000134.1 GCA_949288685.1 uncultured bacterium | reverse complement strand
CGCCGTGATGGCAGTGCCCGTGGGCATGATTATGTCCGTGGCAATGACTGTGTTCTCCGCCGCAACTGTTACTGCCGGTTACTAAACTTGAATTCAGATATCCTTTTACAACATCTTCCACAGGTAACTCGGGACAACCGGTAATCACTTTAACACCGTTTTGTTCAAATATTGCAAGCGGTCTTGCGCCCATTCCGCCGGCAAGTATGATATTTGCACCCTGTTCAGATATCCAGCTTGCACTCTGGCAGCTTATACCTTCTTCAGGTTCACGTGTTTCAATATTCAGTATTTCTTTTGTTTCTGAATTTACGTCAGCAAAGGTAAATGTTTCACAATGTCCGAAATGTGAACATAATTTACCTTCTGCAGTAGGTATTGCTATTTTCATTTCTAATCCTCCTTTAAATTTATCTATATTTGATTGTAATAAAATTGCACTCTCTAAAGCCTCTGTTTCCGAGATATTATGTACAGCGGCATACGCCTTCAAAATATTAAGTATTTTCTCATTAATTCTGCGGTTATAGGAAATTTTCTTTGAACACGTACGTTTTCTGCCCGCATTTAAACGTTTGCCGCCCCGATTAGATTTGCAATAATCATTGTTCATATTAATATTATAAGCCCCTATTTGATTTTGTCAATACAAAATCAAATAGGAATTTATATTTTATTTATAAGACCCCGAAACAATTATTTACCCCTTCATGGTGACAGGGGACCGCAAGGTGCTACAGTACTGCAACAATTATTTATCCCCTCGGAACTACAAAGAGTAAGGCGGTACCCTCTAAAAATTTCTAAACAAATAAAACAAATTACTTTAAATAAGATTTAAAATCAGGCTTTTCTATCTTATACCCGCAGCCTTCATGCAAAGCACCGTAAAACCGGACGGATTTTGCAGGATAATTCTTACACATTCTTAATCGATTATTATACACGCTGCACAAGCCCTCGTCTGTTACATATTTACAAGCAAATACCAGATTGCCGCTGTCGTCTCTTCCTCTTATATAAAACCTTTTATAAGCAGGGAACAAAAATTGCATTATTTTAAAATCAGTAGGTGAATACTTATCAACACTATACATGTATCTGCAGCATTTACCGCACTTTTTACATTCTCCAGTAACCTTATATTTAATTCTCTCAGGAACAAAATACGAAAGAATTTCATTTTTAACAGAAAATAATAAATCCCGAATCATTAAATACTTCCTACTTTTTTTTTATCTGGTAAAATAATAACATATAAATAAATACACAGGGGATATTTATGTATAAAATTCCACGTAATAAAAAAGGCAGAAGGAAAAATACGCCAAATCCGATATTATCACTTATAACAAAACTAATCGTTGTTTTTATATCAATAGTACTTGCAGGTTTAATTGTACTCAAGGTTTATTTAATGACTTTACCGCCGATTAGCAAGCTGGAAAGTCTTACCCCAAATATGGTTACACAAATCTATTCGGACGACGGAGTTGTAATAAAAACATTTACTGCTTTTTCTTCATCCGAAACATCACTAAATGAAATTCCAAAGCCGTTGATACAGGCGCTTATTGCAACAGAAGACAAGCATTTTTATTCTCACCACGGATATGATTTATTAGGACTTTCCCGTTCAATTATTGCAAACATTCTTGCAGGCAAAGTTGTACAGGGAGCAAGCACAATAACGCAGCAGCTTTCCAGAATGCTGTTCTTAAGTAATGAACGCACTTTAACAAGAAAAATTAAAGAAATTAAAATTGCCGCGCAAATAGAAAAAACCATTGATAAAAATAAAATTCTGGAACTATATCTGAATAATGTTTATCTCGGTTCAGGTGCTTACGGAGTAGAAGCCGCTGCAAAGATTTATTTTAACAAAGAATTAAACCAATTAACGCTGCCGGAAATGGCATTGATTGCAGGGCTGCCGCAGGCGCCTTCCGTATATTCACCGTTTAATGATGCAGAACTTGCAAAACAAAGACGCAATCAAGTCTTAGGCAGAATGTATAAAATGAAATACATTGATAAAGATACCTATAAAAATGCAAAAGAAGCACCGGTAACTTTATCAACAATTCCTTCACTATACGCTTTAAATAAAGCACCGTATTTTTGCGATTATGTGATGAAAGAGCTTGAAAAACTCGGTTTTACGGAAGAAGACATTTCAACAGGCGGGTATAAAATTACAACAACTCTTGATTACAAAACACAAATAAAAACAAACGAAGCTATCCTGAAAAACATGAACGCCTGGGGTTTAAAATCCGACAAAAATCAGGCAGCAGCATTTGTATTCTCGCCAAGAGACGGAAGGATTTTAGCATACGCCGGCGGAAAAGATTACACAAAATCTCAATATGACCGCGTAACACAATCTATGCGCCCATGCGGTTCCGCGTTTAAACCGTTCATTTATGCGGCAGGCATTGAAAAGGGGTACGGTCCAAATGACAGGTTAGATGATTTACCGTTCAAGGTTGGAAACTGGATTCCGCGTAACTACGGAAATAAATACAGAGGCTCTATTCCTATTTACACTGCATTAATGATTTCATCAAATGTATGTGCAGCTAGAATGATGGATATTGTAGGCGTCAAGAACGTAATTCAACTATCAAGAATGATGGGTATTACAACCCCGATGCCTTATGATTATACAATAGCCCTCGGGTCTCACAGTGTTAAATTATTTGAAATGACACGTGCATACGGAATTTTCGCTAACGGCGGGTATAAAGTTGAGCCTTACGCTATTGAAAAGATTGAAACTTCACTGGGCAAAGTCATATACGAAGCTCCTCGCGCTAAGTCAGTAAAAGTACTTGATTATGATACAGTTTCAACAATGACTGCAATGCTAAAAACAGTAATCCAATTCGGTACAGGAACAGCCGCAAATATAGGAAAACCCGCAGCAGGAAAAACCGGAACAACTGACAATTATAAAGATGCTTACTTTATGGGCTACACTCCGGATATTGTATGCGGCGTTTGGGTAGGGAACGACGATAACTCCCGCGGATCACTAACAGGAGGAACCGTACCTGCATTAATATGGAAAGATATTATGATTACAGCAACCGAGGCTTACGGAAATCACGATTTTGATTACCCGCCTGTCACTCTTGAAGCGTTTAAAGCCGGCTCCGTAAAAATAATTGCACCGAACGACGCTAAAAAAGCGTTTGAAAAGAAAGAAGAAGCAGGCAAACTGGATGCTCCGCAATTAGATTTACCCAAAATGGATGTTCCTAAAATAAACATATCATTACCGGGGATAAAACGAAACATCATAACCGAACCGCCTAAAGCACAAGCGCCGCAGCCACCTGAACCAAAGCCTGCGGAAGCAGCACCGGTTCCTGTCAGACAAAATAACACCATTACATTAACCGCACCGGGTGTAGAAAGCAGTCATTCCACAGAAAATAGCACTACAAATAATCCGGCACAAGAGACTGACAGGCAAAATGACTAAAAGGAGTAACTAATGAATCAAGAACCAGAATTAATAAGAGAACTTTCTTCAGGTATAAACGAGCACCAAAGTGCAAAATTATATAAAGCAGAAAATATGATAGAGTATGAGGCAGATTTTGAATTATCTTATACAGATATAAAAAGTTTAACACTTGCATTATCTGTAGTTTCAGAATTCTTTGATGTAAAAGCAGTAGCATCTGCCAGAAACTCTCATATTTATGGAGTTGCACTTGCTCCTTCGCTTACGGAAGCTCTTACAAAAGTAATTGATTCAAATCCTATTGATGTTCAAAACTCAATCATTGCCGCAAGCGAAAGAGTTGACACAGACTTTGTTAAAATGCTCACTTCCGGGAATTTAATTGCCGCTCCGGGTTTTACTCAGAATGCAATAGAATACCTGAAATTACATGAAATTAAATTTGTTATTATTAAAACACCTTTATCCGAATACAAACGTTTCACCGCGGATAAAGTAACCGTAACTCCTTTTGGTACAATTGTTGAAGAACCAAACCAAAAAGAACTGTCAAAAGACACTTTTAAAGTTGCCTCAAAAACAAAACCGACAGTCGAACAAATTGAAGACGCCGTTTTTGCCTGGAAAATTGTAAAATATGTAAAATCAAACGGAGTTGTTATATCTAAAGAGTTTAAAACAAACGCAATTATTCAGGGGGTTCATTCATCTGCTATGGAACTTGCTCTTGACTACTCATGCGACTCTTCAAAAGATGCTGTTATGGCAGTAGACGGATATGTTACCCCTCATGATATTGACGTTGCTGCGCAGGGAAGAATTGCAGTTGTTATACTTCCTTTTGCAACTCCCGATTTAATAAAACTTTGTAACAAGTACAATATGGTACTTATATCTACAGGTTTTACTAATAATCTTGATTAGTTATCAATATCTATTGGCGAACGCTGTATTCCGTCAATAGCTTCACGTGCAGTAAATACTATATCTTCCGGCACCCCTGGGATTGTACAAAACTGTCTTAATACATCTATTACACGTTTGAAAACCCTTACAAGATCACCTTCGCTTACATTTGATTGGTCAACAATATCATCCCATTCAGCACCGTTAACCCACATTTCTATCGGGGCGCAAAAATATGTATTAATATACATTACATCTTCTATAAGATATTTCTTCTGCACTTTATCTAAAGCTCTTCTTATATCTTTTATTTTATTAATTGCTTTTTTTACAGGACGCGAAAGCGGAAGGTAAGGGATTTCCATGTTCCTTATGTCTTCCGTTGTAATGGCACAAACTACACTTGCAAGTTCTGCCGGAGTAAGTCCTTCATATACATTCTGGATTATTGTCTGCGCTAAAAACAGTTCATTTTCCGAACGAAACTGGGAAATCATAATCCCTTTATCAGTAGGATAATCATCTTTTATATACCCGTACTCTTTTAATACTTCACGGTGGGCAAGAAAAATATTCCAGAATATATCCCGCTTACGTTCAATTTCTTTATTAAGCGTTTCTTGCTTACGTTTATATCTTTCAAGAACCTCGACACATTTCATATGTTTTTTAAACATTTTACAAAGGTCGCAGGGAGAAGAATGCATTTCATGCAAAAGTTTCTTTGTTTGTTTTTCAAATTCATAAAATTCCGATGACAATTCACGCTTCTTTTTTTGTTCCTGTTTTCTTATAGTCTTTAGCGTTTGCCTGTTTGCTACATACATTTCTCTAACTTTGTTATATCTGAGTAAATTTTCATTTGTAAGTTTATGCGGGCATTTAAACGCTTCACATTCACTAATTTTTTCTTCATTTAATTCCTGCTGCGCAAACAGCGGAGAAAGTCTTGAACCTGCCGAATAATATCCAAAACTTTTTAAAATAAGCTCTTTTGCCTCATCTACAGTAAAACGCTGTAAAAGATTAAGTACCATGGAATAGCTTGGAGAAAAACGGCTTTCAAGAGGATTTGCATCACTTAAAACCAGTTCCGCGACTTCTTCCGGAGATTGAAAAGGAGTTCCGACAATTGTAACATAGCCGACTTCATCCATACCGCGTCTGCCTGCACGTCCTGACATTTGCAAAAATTCACTGGGCGTTAGTGTTCTGTGTCCTGAATCCGTACGTTTGCTGATAGAACTTATGACAGTAGAACGTGCCGGCATATTAATACCCGCAGCAAGGGTTTCTGTCGCAAACACCACTTTTATCAAACCTTCCTGAAATAACTTTTCAACCAGTACTTTCCACCCCGGCAAAAGTCCGGCATGGTGGGAGGCTACACCGGATAATAAATAATCAATATGTTTGTTTTTATACAAATAAGGATTTTCTGCTATATATTCATCAATAATTTCTTTTATGCGTTTTTGCTCAGCAGGAGTGACTAGTGAGAGTGAAATACATTTTTCCATCTGCTCATCACATTTTTTTCTGGAAAATGTAAAATAAATAGCCGGCAGCATATCACGCTCATGAAGGTTACGTATTAGATCTTTAACTACACTTCTCTGTGAGATTTTGCCGTGCTTAAAACTTCTTTTCTCAGGTTTAATTTTTTTATTTAGCCCGCCGCCCGGTGCAAATAACGGGAGAATAGTGTCAGGCTGGGAAGAATCAAAATAATAAAACCTTAAAGGAACCGGTCGGAAATCAGTATTAACAAGTTCAGTCTTTGAGTGTACTGTATTAATCCAGCCTGTTAATTCATCAGAGTTTGCAACAGTTGCAGAAAGTGCTATTAACTGAACATTTGTCGGGCAGTAAATTATACTTTCTTCCCACACTGTACCGCGCTGCTCATCGTTCATATAGTGCACTTCGTCGAGAACTACATATTTAACGTCTTTAAGATTATCCGTTACTGAACCAAAATTGGTACCATAAAGCATGTTTCTAAATACTTCTGTTGTCATAACAACGATTTGAGCGCCGCGGTTACAAGAAGTATCACCTGTTAAAAGTCCGACTTTGTCAGCACCGTATTTGTTTGAAAAATCACTATACTTCTGATTAGATAGTGCTTTCAACGGAGTTGTATAAAAAACCCGTTTTCCTCCTTTTAAAGCACAGTGAATAGCATGTTCTGCAATAACTGTTTTACCTGCCCCTGTCGGGGCGCATACAACAACGCTTTTACCTCCGGTAATATAATCACACGCCTGTTTTTGAAAATCATCCAGTTCAAAAGGGAAATCGTACATACAAACTCCTATTCTTAAAATTATTATACACAAACAGCAACCGTAAGTACATCAGGGATACTACAAATAAATGATACAAAATAAAGGAAATACGTTTAAAATAGAAATAAAAAGAATATATTGGAGAAGTTATGGATATTTTTGCAATAATAGGCTTATTCATGGGGCTTGGCTTCATTCTTGTGGGGCAGGCTATGGAAGGCGGTAATATAGGACAGCTTATTCAGATTACTGCAGCATTTATCGTTATAGGCGGTACTTCGGGAGCTGTATTCTTAAGTTTTCCGATTCCTGTTTTAAAAGACGCAATAATGTCCATTAAAGATATATTTATTCCGCCGGTTGTTGACCTGCCTGCAATTATTGCGGAAATCGGAAGATTTGCAACAAAAGCAAGAAAAGAAGGGATTATTGCACTGGAAAAAGAAGCGGCATTAGCATCTGACCCACTTTTAACACTTGGACTGGAAGCTGTAGCCGACGGAACAGACCCGACACTTGTACGTGAAATTATGGAGAACCAGATAGAGCAGTTAGAAAATAAAATCGGAACCTCCGCAAAAGTTTTTGAATCATTTGGCGGATACTCCCCGACACTTGGTATTATCGGTGCGGTACTCGGTCTTATTCAGGTTATGCAAAACCTTTCCGACCCGTCAAAACTCGGGGCGGGTATTGCTGTTGCATTCGTTGCAACAATCTATGGTCTGTTTGCCGCTAACCTGGTTATGCTGCCTTTTGCAAGCCGTTTAAGATGTAATTACGCGAAAGTGTTTCTTGCTAAAACAGTAATATG
>CASELB010000133.1 GCA_949288685.1 uncultured bacterium | reverse complement strand
TTCTTGGAACAATTGGTTTAAGACTCGCTAACTAACAATTGATACGAAACCAACACAAAGTTCGTAGGTTGTGGTAAATTTTAATTTACCGCAACAAAGAAGTTTTGATAATCTGGTGATTTTATTTAATATTTTGCCCTTATGGCTATAGGATTTATAACTAATAATTAAATTAATACTTGTATAACAAAAATATATCAGGTATAAAAAGGTTATGGTTGGTGTAACCGGAAGTAAAAGTTGCAGGCGGATATGAGTACTGATTTAGAAAACCAAGATTTATTATTTAAGACATTATCATCATCCGGTCAAGTTACATACCTGTGTGGTGCGGGGTTTTCTATGGCACTCGGGGAACATAGTTTTACTTGGGCTGATTGGATTAATAAAGGTTTAGATTATATAGAGCAGGAACGAAAAGATAAAATTTTATACTTACTTTTAAACTCAGGTACAGATTCTTTAATTGAGGCGGCGAGTTTATTAATTAATGAATTAAAGCGTATTGACAGATATAACGAGTTTATGGAGGCAACAATCGGTGCAATTACTCCCAAACAGAACAAAATAATTGAAGCCTTAAACTTGATTGTACGAAACGGGGATTTAATAGCGACTACAAATTATGATTTAGGTATTGAAAAAGCAGTGAATTTGCAGCCAATTACGTACAATAATGCCGGTGAAGAGTTAAAAATTTTAAAAAGGGAAGCTGAAAATAAAGTATTACATTTGCATGGAGTGTATTTAAAGAACGGCGAAATCAATGATATAATTGCAACATCTGAACAGTATGAACGGATTATCGGTAATGAAGGCGCTCAATTTATTCAAAATTTACTAAGCACACAGCCTTTGATAATTATAGGATGCGGCGGTACTGTTGATGATCCGAATTTGAAGAATTTTCTGCAATTTTCTCAAAAATATCTGAAATTAGATGTTCCGTATTTTTATTTATATTGCAAAAAAGACGTTTTAAAAGGTCTTTCTGATAAAGTTATTCCTGTTTGTTACGGAAATAATTATACGGATTTGCCGGACTTTCTGCTTAATATTACAATGAGACGGATAAAAGAAAACTTAAATATAAAAAAGGTTTGCCGTATTAATCCCTATGTACAGGTGGCACAAAATACTTCTGCCTATTCCAGAATGCACTATACTGCAAAATATTTAGATTTTATCGGAAGAGAGAAAGAACGGTCAGAATTAAATGATTTTGTTGATGCAGGTAATAAATTCTTATGGTGGATGGTGACCGGCGAAGCCGGAATGGGAAAATCACGTCTGGTTCTTGAGTGGCTTTGTGATTTACCTTCTGATTGGTTTGGATTTTTTGCGGATATAGAAGCGGATTTTTATAATTTCAAACCTTTTTCAAATACGGTTATTGTACTTGATTATGTCGCAGAACGTGAAAAGGCTTGTGCACGAATAATAGCAGAGCTTATAGAAATATTTAAAGCCTCAAGTTATAAGGTTAGAATTTTGTTGGTGGAAAGACATTACGAACCGGATAAAAAAGGCTGGTTTTATAAACTTGTACAAGCATTTAAGCCGAATGACAAAATCTTTTTTGAAAGTAGAGCGTATTCCAAAAATAATTCTATTTCTCCGCTGCAGCTCGGAAAATTAACGTATGAAGAAGAAAAAGAATATATCAAAAATTATCTTGAAAAATATGTAAAAGAACCGGGAATGGAGGGTTTAAAAGAAATCTATCTAAAAAATATAAATAATTCTGTTAAAAAAATACATAAATCATTCAAGAAAACCTTAAAAAGTGTTTATCAACGCCCGTTGTATTTAAGTATTTTTATTGAAGTATGGGTTGATAAATCAGGAGAGTTGTCCGTAAAAAATTCGGAAGAATTATTGGAATGTTATCTTGAAAAAGAAGAAAAGCGCCTGCTGGAAAGATTTGGCAATGATAGAAAGGTATTAAATGCATATCTGAAATTACTTTCTCTTGCCTGTGTAACAGGAGTTTTGTGTGTAAATGAAGAAAATTATTATTATCAAAAACAATCAGATACATTTTATAACTACCTGTTATCTGTGGAACAAACAGGCAGGTTAAAAAACTCACTGACGGATATATTTGTTACATCAGGATTTAATGAGAAGAACATTTCTGAGCCGTATTATATTATTAAACCTCTTTATCCCGATATTATTAAGGAGTTTATAGTTCTTTATTATATTGATAGAGAAGAAAGCCGATTTTTTGCAAAAACAGCAAGGCATGTTTCTGTTATTCAACTCTCTATGTTTCTAATGTATGCGCTGGATGATTTCCAGGATAATGAAAAATTTGTTGAAATGATTATGACAGAACCGGATGAGGATTGTGAGTATTTTGATTACTTCCTGGGGCTTATTGCTTCTATGTTTGACTTAACTGACTATGACCGGATTATAAATAACTTGTTAAATACATCAGAGCAAGTTACTAAGGACTTCGGGATTTATGAACTGTATACCTGGCGCAAACTGGCAGAAATACAAGAATATCGGCTTTGTGAAGGGGATGTTGGTATTGATGATTATATGAGAAGGGCTAAACAGTTTATTACTCTGGTAAACAAAAAATTTAATTTGCCTAATGTGAAAGAATATTCTTTAGAAATCTTGGAAATTTGGTTTAGAGGATTACATAGTAAGCAAAATACAGAGCTGGCGGAAGAGTTTTTAATTTTATTTAAGGAACTTATTAATAGAATGCCTGCAGAAGGAGATATACTTCAGAACGCTGCAACGGTATATTGTGAATGCCGCATGAGAATGCTTGTTCTTTATGCAAGGGGAAATGACTATATTAATTGTAAAAAAGACATTGAGTCAATTGAAGAGTATTTAAATATTTTTCCGGATGACGAAGATATTTATAACGCATACATTAATGCAATATCGGATTATATTTTGAAATTATGTCAAACTCAGGAATTTGAACTTATCGGAGAGTATTTGCCGAAGTTGAAAGACTTGTATGCAAAAAACAATGATGAAAGATTGGCGGAGAGTCTTGCCGTAATTTACGCCAATTTCTTCATGGTACGCGTTGATGAATACGCAAGTAAAAATGATAATTTAAAAAAAAATGATGAAACTTTAAAAACTTATGAAAAAGAGATTGATTGTTTCTTAAAAAAATATTCTGACAGTGAAAGAATAGCAGCTTCTTATGTTAGTGTTAAATCTGTTTTTTTAATAGCGCAGTTTATACAAGGGAATATGGTTATTGTGGAGGAAGCATTGCTAAATAAATTTAGAAGGTATTATAATAAGTGGAAAAATAATATTGATATTATTGAAGGATTAGGGCGTCTGCTTTATATAGAAATATCTGATTTAATTGCCGGTGTACAAACTCAAAATACGGCGAGAGTATTATTACGGGAGCTTGAAGCCTTAGAAAGAGCAAGCCGTCCGGTATATAAAGAATACAATACGGCAAATGATGAGTTGAAAAATTTTATTTCAGCAATAAAGTATGTTTTTACCTGAAAATTGTTTCGAGTGGTTTTGGGGCAAAAAGGCTTGGGATATAATAATATTTGTTAAGTAGACTTGATATATAAAGAATGAGAGATGATTTTAATGGATACAACATTTAGTGCAATTCTTAATGAGTTAAAACAATTCCCGCAAGTACAGGCAATTGCAATAGGCGGTTCTCAAAAATCAGGTACAGCAGACGGGAAATCTGATATTGACCTGTATATTTTTACTGAAAAAGAAATTCCTGTAGATGCGCGTTTAAAGTTGATAAAAAAATATTCATCAAAATACGAAGCCGGATGTGAATATTTTGGGGCAGGCGATGAGTTTTGGGTTGATAAAATGGACAGACAGCTTGATGTAATGTATTTTGATAAAAAATGGATGGAAGATATTGTTAATAATGTCTGGGATAAACATAACCCGTCTAACGGGTATACAACGTGTTTTTTGTTTACTCTCAAAAATTGTGAATCTGTTTATGATGATAAAGGTTGGCTTGCAGGGATAAAAAAACGACTTGAAACTCCATATCCGCCGGAGTTAAAGTGCCGCATTATTAAAAGGAATTTAATGCTTTTGAAGGATAAACCGTTTGCCTCGTATTATGAACAGATTGAAAAGGCAATGGCAAGAGAGGATTATAATAGTGTAAATCACAGAATATCAGCGTTTATGGCAAGTTATTTCGATATAATATTTGCCAATAACGAACTTTTGCATCCGGGTGAGAAGAAACTTGTAGCTTACGCTAATAAACATTGCAAAATTTTACCTGAAAATTTTGAGGAAAATATTAACAGACTCCTAACGCAACCTAATCCTGATACATTAAAAATACTTGAGGATATGGTTAACAAGTTAAAAAGCAGCCTTGCAAATCATTAATAACCCGGAACTGAATTTTTTTGTCAAAAATTTTTGTTTGTATTATCATACAAATGTATAGTTATAATTAAGTAATAGCGCATATTTAAATAAGGAGGTATGTTAATTATGCCAGGAAAAACAATTACTGTTGACGGCAACTATGCTGCGGCGCATATTGCGTATGCACTGAGTGAAGTTTCCGCAATTTATCCTATTACTCCGTCCTCAACGATGGGTGAATGGATTGATGAATGGGCGTCCCAACACAAGAAAAACATTTGGGGCAAAGAAGTAAGAGTAGCTGAAATGCAATCAGAAGCAGGGGCTGCGGGTGCAGTTCACGGTTCACTGGCAGCAGGAGCTTTAACTTCTACTTATACTGCATCTCAAGGTTTATTATTGATGATACCTGTTATGCACAAAATTGCAGGTGAAATGTTACCATCTGTAATCCACGTTGCGGCACGTGCAATAGCTGCACAATCATTATCAATTTTTGGTGACCACTCAGACGTAATGGGCTGCCGTAATACAGGTTATGCAATGCTTGCTGCTAACTCTGTTCAGGAAGAAATGGATTTGGCTCTGGTTGCTCACCTTTCAACTTACAAAGCTAAAGTTCCTTTCCTTCAATTCTTTGATGGTTTCAGAACTTCACATGAAGTTCATAAGATTGAAGAAATCTCTTATGAAGATATCGCAAAATTAGTTGAACCTAAATATATTGAAGAATTCAGACAAAGAGCATTAAGACCGGAAGCTCCTGTTTGTAAAGTCGGTGCACAAAATACCGATGTTTACTTCCAGGGACGTGAAACTGTTAATAAATACTATGA
>CASELB010000132.1 GCA_949288685.1 uncultured bacterium | reverse complement strand
TCTATCTTCCGTTCCTTGGCTTGAAAGATATTGATGTTGCACAAGCATTAATGGAAATCAAAGCTAAGAACCCGCAAAAACCGATTATCGGTGTATTTATGACTAAAAATGAATTCTTTACAAAAATATCAGATATGGATGTAAATATGCCGTTCTTTATGTATGCCGAACAGGCAGCGGATGGGTTAAACAGATTAAACCAACAAAGATTGTGGATGGAAAGACCGGAAGGTAAAATTCCTTGCTATGATGTAGATAAAGCAAAAGTTGAAAAAATTATTGCTAAATCAATATCAGAAGGCAGAGCACAACTTACAACACTTGAATCAATTGATGTTCTTCAAGCGTATGGTATAAGGGCTTGTAAGTACGGTCTTGCAACTAATGAAGAAGAAGTTGTTAATCTCGGTAATTCTATCGGGTATCCGGTTGTAATGAAAATGACTTCAAAGACTACTTCACACAAAACTGATGTTGGTGGTGTTAGAGTAAACATTAAGTCAGAAGAACAATTAAGAGCAGAATACAAAGACCTGCTTGCTAAACTTGAAGAAAAAGGACTTCTGGAAGGTCTGGAAGGTGTAATTATTCAAGAAATGGTAAAAGGTAACAGAGAAATGGTTTGCGGTATTGCAACCGATCCTCAATACGGTCCTATGATGATGTTCGGATTAGGCGGCGTATTTGTTGAGGTTATGAAAGATGTTACTTTCAGAGTTGCGCCTTTAACTGATGTTGACGCAATGGAAATGATTAAATCAGTTAAAGCGTATAAACTTTTAGAAGGTGCAAGAGGTACTAAACCGGCACAAATCGAGCAAATTCAAGAAACTCTGTTAAGACTTTCACAACTGGTATCTGATTTTAAATTTATTGATGAATTAGATATCAACCCGCTGTTGATTTCTGAATCAACCGGTGAAGGAATTGCAGTAGACGGTCGTATCAAAGTAAGACTTGAAGAAGCGCAAAAAGCGTTAAATACTTCTTGTTCTGCTTGCTCTCTGTGCGGATAAGCTGTGATAAACATTATAAAACAGGCTGTGATTATTTCACAGCCTGTTTTTTTTATTATAAAAAAGAAAAATCTATTCAGCAGCAATATATCCCCGAAGTGCTGTGTATGCTGCAACATAAGGCGATGCAAGGTATATAAATCCTTTTGTATTTCCCATACGTCCCTGGAAGTTTCTGTTTTGTGTCGCTAGACAAACTTCTCCATCTCCAAGAATACCTGCGTGCACCCCGACGCAAGGACCGCATCCGGGCGCCATAATTGCAGCATTGGCGTCTACAAATATATCTATTAAACCTTCTTTGAGCGCCTGTTTAAACACATCTTTTGATGCGGGTGATATAATCATTCTTACATCTTGATGTATTTTTTTACCTTTAAGAATTTCAGCAGCAACTCTTAAATCTTCTATTCTTCCGTTAGTACAGGTTCCTAAAAATACCTGATTAACTTTTATATCTTTCAGTTCCTCAACCGGCTTAGTATTATCAACTGTATGGGGACATGCGACAGTATGCGGAATCGCACCTGCATCAATTACAATAATTCTTTCGTAATTTGCATCAGAGTCAGGGAGGATTTGTTTGAATTTATCTTCTCTGCCTCTTTGTTTTAAGAATTCCTTAGTCTTATCATCAGCAATAAAAAGTCCGCATTTAGCGCCGGCTTCAACAGCCATATTAGCAAGCGTAAATCTTTCTGACATGGACATATTATTAATAGTATCACCGCAGAATTCCAAGGCTTTGTAGGTCGCTCCGTCAGCTCCAATCATTCCTATTAAATGCAGCATAAGGTCTTTAGAACATATACCCGGCTTAAATGTTCCGTTAACAACGATTTTGAAGGTTGCGGGAACTTTTAACCAGGTTTTACCTAAAGCCATAGCGACTGCAATATCTGTAGAGCCCATACCTGTTGCAAAGGCGCCAAGAGCACCGGATGTACATGTGTGAGAATCAGCACCAACCAGTACTTCACCGGGATTAACATAGGACTCTATGAGTCTCTGGTGGCAAACTCCGGAGCCTACTTCCGATAGAATAGCGCCATACTCTTTCGCAAACTCTCTTAATACCATGTGAGTATTTGAAAGTTCTTTTCTCGGGCTGGGAGCTGCATGATCAATAAAGAGTATTGTTCGTTCAGGGTTATGCAGTTTACTTTTCCCGAGTTTTTTGAATTCTGCGACGGTTAAAGGACCTGTTCCATCCTGAACGGCTGCTACATCAACTTTTGATATAACAAGTTCGCCTGCTTTAACTTCTTTACCTGCATGCGCAGAAATAATTTTTTCTACGAGTGTTTGCCCCATATTCACCTCTTTTTTTGTATGTTTGTCAGGTATGAAGTTTTTGCAACAATAACTCTTCCACTGTAAAAATAACAGCGAAACAGATGCTTATCTTTCTGCCCGACTTACTTCTTTAAGAAATCAGGAATTTGAATATCAGAGAAGGTTGGCATTTGCGGCATTTTAGGAGCCTGCGATGAGTTGTTATTGTTATTAAATGCTGTAGAGAAGAATTCTGCGGCACTTATTGAACGACCTTCAACCCTTTCTTCAATCGTACTTTGAGATTTTAATTCAAACCCTGTAGCGATAACCGTAATTTGGATTTCGCCCTGAATATTATCATCAACGACAGCACCGATAATAACTCTTGCATCATCAAGAACAGCATCATTAATGATGTTAGTTGCATCGGTAACTTCGTGGAGTGTCATATCAGGACCGCCTGTAATGTTAACAATTACGCCGCTTGCGCCGTTAATAGATGTTTCAAGCAGTTGTGAATTGATAGCAATTTTTGCGGCTTCAATCGCACGACCTTCGCCGGTACCTCTTCCGATACCCATAAGTGCAGAACCTGATGCCTGCATAACACTTTTAACGTCCGCAAAGTCAACGTTGATAAGTCCGGGTATTGTAATGATATCAGAAATACCTTGAACACCTCTTAATAAGACTTCGTCAACAACGATAAATGATTCTTGAAGAGAAACGCGTCTGTCTACAACATCAAGAAGTTTATCGTTAGGAATTACGATAAGAGCATCAACGGATTCTTTTAATTTTTCTAAACCTTGTTGTGCTTGATTTTGGCGTCTTTTTCCTTCAAAAGAGAAAGGCTTTGTAACAACTGCAATGGTAAGAATGCCTAAATCTTTAGCAATTTTAGCAACAATAGGAGCCGCACCTGTACCTGTACCGCCGCCCATTCCGGCAGTAACAAATACCATATCTGCGCCTTCTATAGCTTGAGTAATTTCTTGTTGTGCCTCTTCTGCTGCTTTTTCCCCAACTTGAGGTTCACCGCCTGCGCCGAGACCGTTGGTTAATTTTGCACCTAATTGAATTTTGTTTTTAGATTGTGAACAATTAAGCACCTGAAGGTCTGTATTCATAAGCCAGAATTCAACGCCGGTCAAGCCGCTTTTAATCATTCTGTTAACAGCGTTACCGCCGCCTCCGCCGACACCTATAACTTTAATCTTTGCAGGGCTGATACCCGGCGCCGGTGTTGCACTGTATTCCGGTGCATTTGTTGTATTCATTCCGTATGAACTATTATTCTGTGTGTTTAAATTATCTTTTCTTCCGAAAATATCTGGTCCTAAATTGTCCACGATTTCCCCTTTAATTAACTGCATACTTTTCTACTATATTACCATACTATTGTAAACAGGTAAAATAATAAAGTTTTTTTAAAGAAATATTACAATGTTTAATTTTTTGTTACAAAG
>CASELB010000131.1 GCA_949288685.1 uncultured bacterium | reverse complement strand
GAAATCAAGGCGCTTAAGAAAGAAGTTGCAGATTTGAGGAAAATTGTTAACAAGTTATCACATTAATATGTGAATTACCTGAATAAATAGTTTAACCGTGCTGTGTACGGTTATGTGCTAAGCGGGGCTACACTCCCCGCTTTTCTTTGGGATAACATTCCCATGAGACCCTGAAACGCGCCTCGCAATAAACGGATACGGCTCCGCCTTACATCCTCTGCTCGGCTTGTTCAGGGTGACATGTCTTTTACCCCTTCAGGGTGACAGGGATAAATAGTATTAAAGTACCTGTCATCCTGAAAGCGTAGAAAATCGGGTTATTATTTTTTTACGATTTTCACGCTGTTCAGGATCTTGCACAAGTATAACGCCATGCGGGTGAGCCCCTGAAACGCGCCTCGCAATAAACGGATACGGCTCCGCCTTACATCCTCTGCCGGCTTGTTCAGGGTGACATGTCTTTTAACCCTTCGGGGTGACAGGGGTATGCACGGTGCAATAATAAATTGCACCCTACAGTACTCTTTTGCGCCCTACCTTATGCCGATAAAGAATTAATCAAATCTTTTATTATTGCAGATTGCTCATTTATTTCTTTTATTCTTGCATTTGTTTGTTCAACAAGTTCTTTGGGCGCATTTGCAACAAACTTTTCGTTTTTCATCCGACCTTCTAAAGAGTTCTTTTCTGTTGTTAATTTATCAAGTTTCTTTTGTTGTCTTTTGATTTCCGCATCAAGGTCAATAAGGTTTGCAAGAGGAACAACAAGTTTAGATGTTGAAACAACCGCTGCGGCACTCTTAGGAGGCATTGGAGCGCTTATATCTCCGTATATTATCTCTTCTACCTTTGCTAGACGGTGAATATACGGTTCTATAACTTTAAATATTTCTTTTTCTCTGCCTTCCGAACGGATTTCAACATTTACCTTTATTGATGGTGAAATATTGAAACTCTGACGGATATTTCTTAATGATGTAATGGTATCCATTACCAGATCCATTTCTTCCGCTTCTTCAGGATAAGCAAGTTCCTTTGAATATGCCGGATAATCTGCTTTTATCAAAGCAGGTATCGGTTTTTCCTGCGGGATTAACTGCCAGATTTCTTCTGTTATAAACGGCATAATCGGGTGGAGCATCCTTAATGACATATCAAGAACGTATCTTAGTACCCGTTGAGTATTAAGTTTAATGCTGTCATCTGATAACTGAATTTTAGCAATCTCTACATACCAGTCGCAGTATGAACTTCTGAAAAAGTCATACAGAATATGCGCTACTTCGCCAAGTCTGTAGTTCTTGATATTTTCATTAACCTCTTTTGCTGTTTCGTTTAGCTTGTTTAATATCCATTTGTCAGCAATTGTTAATTTTGATTTATCAATCGGATTATTATCTACGCCATCAAGGTTCATCATTACAAATCTTGACGCGTTCCAGATTTTGTTAGCAAAGTTTCTGCCGTATTCAAAACGTTCATCGCTAACTTTAATATCCTGCCCGCCATAAGTACACAGACTTGTCATAGTAAATCTTAAAGCGTCGCATCCGTATTTATCAATGATTTTAACGGGATCAATAGTGTTGCCTTTTGATTTAGACATCTTCTGTCCTTTTTCGTCTCTGATAAGTCCGTGGATATAAACAGTAGAGAACGGTGCTTTCTTTGTAAATTCAAGCCCCATTGTAATCATTCTTGCAACCCAGAAGAATATAATATCAAATCCTGTTACAAGTACGCTGGTCGGATAAAATTTCTTAAAGTCGTCCGTTTCGCTGTTAGGAAATCCCATAGTTGAAAAAGGCCATAAGCCGGAAGAGAACCACGTATCAAGTACATCTTCATCCTGTACATAATTTTCGGGATCAGGGTTTTCCTTTGCAACAACCATTTCTCCGGTGACTTTATGATAATAAGCGGGAATTTGATGTCCCCACCAGAGTTGTCTGGAAATACACCAGTCTCGTATATTTTCCATCCAGCCTAAGTAATCTTTTTCCCATCTTTGCGGGATAAACTTAATTCTCCCGTCTTTTACCGCTGCAATGGCTTCTTTGGCAAGCGGTTCCATTTTTACAAACCATTGTTCTGATAATAACGGTTCAATGGTTGTGTGGCAGCGCTGACACTTACCAACATTGTGTTCGTGGTCTTTTGTTCTTAATAAGAAATTGTTATAGCTTAATAAATCAAGTACACGCTGGCGAGCCTCGTATCTGTCTTTGCCGTGAAGTTCCTGCGGTACTTCTCCGCAAGCTTTCATTTTTCCTTCTTCGTCAATAACCCAGATTGGTGCAAGTCCGTGGCGCTTACCTACTTCATAGTCGTTAGGGTCGTGCGCAGGAGTTATTTTTACTGCGCCTGTACCAAAACTCTTATCTACGTATTCATCTGTAATAATCGGGATTTCTCTGCCGGAGAGCGGAATAACAACTTTTTTCCCGATAAGTTCAGAGTATTTTTTATCAGATGGGTGCACAGCAATGGCAACATCGCCGAACATTGTTTCCGGTCGTGTTGTTGCAACTATTATTGCGCCGCTTTCACCTTTCAGAGGATAAGAAATTTCCCAGAGGTGTCCTTTTTCTGTTTCGTATTCCGTTTCAATATCAGAAATAGCACTTTGACAGCGCGGACACCAGTTTACTATATATGCCCCTTTATAGATGAGTCCTTTATTATAAAGTGTTACAAATACTTCTT
Organism: uncultured bacterium; assembly: GCA_949288685.1. GTDB lineage: Bacteria > Cyanobacteriota > Vampirovibrionia > Gastranaerophilales > Gastranaerophilaceae > CALUTH01. The sequence continues at coordinate 12,115 of CASELB010000131.1, read as the reverse complement.
TAACAGCTTCGGAGCAGCCTTTGTCGAATGTAAATCTTTCACGTGAGCGGTCAAAAGATGCGCCGAGTCTTTTAAACTGATTGAGGATGGCTGATTTATGTTCATTTGCCCATTCCCAGGTTTTTTCTAAAAACTTTTCTCTGCCTAAATCGTGGCGTGTTTTACCTTCGGCTCTTAATTGCCTTTCAACAACTGCCTGTGTTGCAATCCCTGCGTGGTCTGTTCCCGGAATCCATAATGCTTCATATCCGCTCATTCTGTGATAACGGGTTAATATATCCTGCAATGTACCATCCAGAGCATGCCCCATGTGAAGAACACCTGTAACATTTGGCGGCGGAATTACTATTGAAAACGGCGGCTTATCGCTGTGTGCGTTAGCTTTAAAAAATTCACCGTCTTCCCAGAATTTATAAATTTTTTCCTCTACCGACTGTGGGTCATATACTGTAGACATTCCTTCCGCTGCTGTTTCGGCAATAGTTGAATTTGTGTTGGTCATTTTTATCCTCTTATTTACACTTTTTATTACCCCTACAAAATAGCATAAACAAAGGTTTTATTCTATAGATATTTTACTGAATGTAAATAAAAATCTATATATTTAGTATTGTTTGACCATCGGAAAAGTTAATATTATTGAACTGAAAACCTTTAACCTCTCCGTTCTTTTTGTACAGCGCATCAAAGGTTATGTGTGCGGAAAGTCCGGTTCCGTCTTTGTTTTTCTTCTTTATATCATGTCTTTTTACATAAGCAAGTGCTTTTTTGAAAAACTGTTTTGCTGCCTCCACAACTTCAAATGTTTTTGTTGTTTGGGTGCGGTTAAGGCTTTCGCTTTTTATTTCTCCGAGTTTTTGTCCCATCTCTTTTATGGCTCCGCAGTCCTTTTTGCCGGTTACAAGGTATACAATTGATTGGGCGTTATCATAAACTGAGCGTATTTTGCCTGTAAGTTTATATTCGTTATCAAAACGTTTAAATTTTTCTATCAGGTTTTCGTTTTTACTTTTTATGCTTCCGGTGAGATTTCTTATTATATAGCTGTTGCATTTTTTGATATTTTCAGGTTTCATTATGCGCCAGACTTTGCCGGCTTTATCTTTTGCATAATAATATACCGGAAACGAGGCTCCAAAATTTGGAGAATTATTTGTAATATTCATAACTAAAGACCTTTTGTTTTACTTTATTAATAACACGTGAATTTTATTTTTTGCCGATATTTTGGAATAAATTTACAATATTCAGATTTTCATATTGTTCGCAGGTATTCCAGATAAGTGTTTGTAATACATCCCCGGGTACACGGTCGCTGAAATCGTATTTACAAAAACCTTTAACCATATTTGTTGTTCCGTCAATGTTCGGTTGAAAATATTTGCAGCACTGGCATATTTTAAGAGTGAGCCCGTGCTCTGATAATTTTGTTGATAACTCTTGCAGCGCGTCAGTCATTCGCAGATGATTATTTTTTGTTGTATATTTTTTACCTTTATTATTTATAAATGTAACACTGGAAAGTCCGCTTGTTGAAACAAGTTCCAGTTTGCAAGGGTGATTTCTTTTTCCGTCTGATACCCACACATTTACAAGCATTTTTTCAACAGTAGAGGGTTCGGAGGCTTTTTTAATTAAAGCTCTAATCCAGGCAAATAACGGGAAATTGTATACCAGCCTGCATAGAGTGTATCCGGGATATAAAAACAGATACCAAACTTCGTTTGTTCTGATTTTAGCTGTCAGCATGCCTGCAAATAGTGCAATGATTAATAATACACCTTGAATGAGTATTGTTTTAAAATCTGCAATAAAGTATACGTGGAAAGTATGATAAGCAAGCAGTGCGTATATCAATAGTACTGTAAGCCAGTTTGGTGCAATCAGCGAGCAAATTAATTCTACGTGGTTAAACCTTCTGAAATCAAACTGTTTAACGTATGTACCAAATAGTTCAAATCTTTTTCCCATATCAGGAAATTTGTGTGTGTAGTTTGTAAAATCTGAATAAACTTTTAAATCGGGAGTAGAAAAGACTCTTTCTCCTTTTGAGGAAACGTCAAGCGTATATTTGAGTTCTGTATTAATATCACCTACTGCAATATACCCTATTTTATCAAGAAGACCTTTTTTTATTACAAAGGCATTTGTATTCAATATATTGGAAAGTCCCATTTTCGCACGCATTGCTTCAACAAAATTTGACATATACTTTTCATAAACAAATCTGATTTTTTCGGCAAATGAGAGCTTTCTTGTAATAATCGGTTCAATACAGGTAGAAATTACAGCGTGTTTTTGAAGATAGAAATTAACATCGGTTAGAAAGTCATGCCTTACGTAATATTTAGCATCTAAAAACACAAATGCATCCAGACCGTGAACCTGAGAAAGTTTTTCAACAAGAACTGAATATGCCTGGGTTTTTCCGACTGTATCCATGTTTTTTATGTTGAAAACGTTAATACTGAGTTCGCTGCCTAATAAAACTTCCGAATCGTCAGTACAATTATCAAGAATTACATAAACTGAGTAACATGATGAGGGATAATCCTGGCTTTTTAAGAGCTTAACCAGTTGTTCAAGTGTATCTTTATTGTTGTGAGAATAAACAATAACACACATATTATGGTATTTTGCCGTGTATTTGTCACGAACTTTACGCCTGCGTCTCAAACTCTGCAGTGCAAGAAATATAAAATAGATTGTGAAGATTGTTATATAAAAATATAAAATGGTCATGACTTTATACCGTACCTGGTTAATTAAAGTGTATATCAAATAGTTTTTTTTAACAAGTTTAATCACCTAAATTGCGTAGAAATATTAAGCATTAAGGGATTTGTAAATATTTCTTAATATTTTATTTGAAATAAGCAAAAAAAATTTTTTTCCTGTTTTAAAATATATAGTAGATAGATTTAGTGTTATTTACCGGTACACATTAAGGAGTTTTAAAGTGAAATTAAGTAGTATTTCAATGTTTAGACCTGCTTTTAAAGGGGTGGAGTATGTAAAAAATCAGTTTGGTGATATATATTACCATTTCAATTATCCTTATAACAGCGGTGATGTAGACGAAAAGGCAAAAGCAAAGAACGAGAAGAAGGAGTTTGAGGGTTATCAGCAAAAATGTACATTGAAGATATTTAAAATGACTCCTGACGGTAAGTCAATTGTCAGTGAATTATTAACAAAGGATGTTCCGCCGGAGGGTGTTTCCATTAATTTTAAAGAATACGATGTAAAGCCCAGCGATAAGGTTGCTTATACGTTTGAAATTACGGATAATTACGGAAAACGTGAATGCGGAAGCGATGTGGGCAGAAATTATTATATGGACAATGATAGGTACAGCGTTTTAGCGCTGGATACTCTTAAGCCGACAGTAAACGGCAGCGGATATTTGCTTATGCCAGACAGTTTTGCTCCCGGATATGTTTATAAAGGTTTTAGAGAAGAAAATCCCGATGATATAAGTAAAATAGAACTTAATAAAGAACTTCGTGATAAGGCAGAAAAATCACCAAGGACTTTTTCTAATATGTATGGCGGCGGGTTAGCCGGCATGACCGCTAAAATTCCGTATTTAAAAGAAAGAGGGATAAAAATAGTTTTTGGTACTCCTATTACAGGCGGTGATACTGTGTCTGCATTTAAGTACTGGCCGGAAAATCTTTTCCAGATTGCGGGCGGTATCGGAGAAATGCATAATTACGAAGACTATATGGCTGAATTATACAAAAACGGCATGGTTTTTGTAATGGATGCTCCGCTTACAAGTGAAGGGCTTGGAGGTATTCATCATCAATATGCACTCAAATGGGGTGATACTGATAACCAGATGAAACACTGGTTCAGAATGGAAAATATTGAAAACGACCAGATTGGTTATGGAATTGTAGGTAAGTATTCTGAAGGGCTGCGCCATTATATTGTAAATGCTCCTAACAAATTTACTGTAAAAGACGGGCAAATTTCGTATAGCGAAATTAACGAAAACTATGACCCGAAGAAACCTACCTGGATACAATATTATGACAAAGATTATGTATCACGGGAATTAGTTGATAAGAAACAGCTTCTTGATAAATATGATAAAATGGCTACTAAAAACCCGCTGCAAACTGCAACGCACGATGAGACAGTTGTAAATAGCCATTATGTAATGACGAAAGCGGACTATAATGCTTATTTAAAAAATATTGATACCCTTAATGAGATGAATAAAAATCCTAAAACTGCCATGGATATTAATTCAAAAGAAGGAACTGTTTATTTATCAAATTTCCCGAGAACTAAACTCTTTGAGAAAAAAGAAACAGGTGAACTTTCCTGGGATGCCAATACCGATATGATTAAGTTGAGATATTTTGATTCGGCTTATGATTATAAATCTAAAGAGACGGTACCGGTAGATGCAGCCGGTTATACTCCTGCAAACAACGAAATACAGGATATGGCGGTTAAATACGGTGAATACTGGACTAAAAAGAGTTTGGATATTCAAAACATTTATACAGCACAAACGTTGGGTAACATTGGTAATGCGGATGAGGCAAAGGCAACTATTGAAGAACTTATTAAAGATAAAAAACTTCCCGAAGAAGCAGGATTAAGTTTAGAAGTACTGCAAAATATTGATTTAGACTTATATAATTTAGAAATTCCCGAGATTACTGCAGAGACTTTGATAACCAAGACTATTATGAATTTGCCGCTTGAGTCTTTAACTTTTTCTAAAGATACTCTTGGAGTTTTATCAACTTCATATTTTACTCCGCATGCGGCACTGCATTCACAGGTGGGAATGTCAAGGTATGAACTTGAACAACAGGATAATCCGCAATTTATTGAGTATCTTAATGAACGCTACGGATATAAAGATGTTTATGAAAAAATGAATAAAATGTTCAAAGGTGAGATTTTTGACTTTACACGTCAGGTTCTTGAACGTGCAGATGAAAGCCTCCCTGATGATAAGAAGATTTTTGCGGATAGTTCAAAAAATATCTTAACACCTTATGGGTATTATGTAACCAAATATTTTGCAGAGGATGCTGCAAGATATATTCTTACAAAAGCTATTGTGTCTGATACGCCGGCAAAAATTAATTCTAAAGGTCAGATAATTTATGACCATGATTATTTAAGAGAAAACAGTTCTCTGGAACATATAGGCGTAAATGGTCATACTCCTAAGTATGAAGCGGAACTGCTTGCAAAACAAATTAAAGCGGGATTGAAGGCTTATAGTACGGACTCTGATGAAATAAATTTTGTAAAGAATGCACTTCTTAAAAGATTTGAAAATGTTAATCTTAATGCATTTAAGTACGCTGAGGCGATGGTTAATAACGCTAATCTGGGACTACAGTGGAGAATAGATGCTTTAAAAGATGTTGAGGACATAGATAGCTGTCTTAACCAGAATGAAGTAAGAGAAAAAGTCCATAACAACCTCGTATCTTTCTGGAGGTCATTCGCAGATGGTGTTGCAAAATACAACCCGGGCACCTGTATTTATGATGAAATTACGGATGTTGATAAAATTAAGGTTGATGGTAAAGATTTTGGCGCTCACTTTATGCAGGATTCAAATCATACAACTGAGGCAGCGTACGGTTATTTCTTTACTGACGTTATGAAGATCTTTACCGGTGAATCTGCAAAAGCAGCATTGGAGGGCGGATATTTCGGCGGGAGTTCCTATTCAGGTTTTAGGGACAGCCAAAATGCAATTAATAACCAATTAAAAGAGTTATTTACAAAACCGTATTATCTTGACTATATGCGCCATCTTTATACATTCGGAGGTAACCATGATAAACCGCGCCTTGCTTACTGTATGATGATAGATCAAAGGCTTGTGCATGCTGATATTAACAATCTTCCCGATTCTGACGGAAATCGTATAGCTGCACTGCTTATGATTACGGGCGCAACCGATATGAAGGATATGCCGTACGATTATGTGTATAATAAGGATTATCGGAATTATATAAATGAAAACTATCTTATGGGCGCAAGCAATACGGCTATCGCAAACGGAAAAGCTATAAGAGACCGATTAAATGAAGTATTGTCCGGTGATTTAAGCAGTACGGAGATATCTAAACTTCACAATGCAGTCACAGCGCTTGTTAACGGTAACTTTACAATTGAACCCGAAAAACGTGCTTCATTTAATGATTATAAAACTGCAATGGCGGAAGTCCTTGATATAGCTCGTAATAATGGTTTAAATTTGCATCTTGGAGAAAATGATTTATCAGGATTAATAGACAATTTGCAAAAGAAATCAAAAGAAATAGGAATATGGGAGGACAGTCAGGGTAAACTTTCACAATATTCAGAGTTTTACACTGACAGTGATGTTCCTCATAAAATCCTTGTTCTTGCTAATATTTTAAGAAAAACTGTTGAGTTCAAGCTGGATGATATTGCAAAATATAGTACACAAAATCGTGATGATGTTCTTAACAGGCTGGATAGTGCAATTAAAACGTATATGCATAAATATACAGCGCAGGATGTTCAGGATGATTTGGATAAACATCTGGTGTATCAACTAACAAGAAATGATAATGAAAGAAATGCGTTTGGCGGAGAAGATATACGGGAAGCTATAAGGCTTGTTTTTGCGAAAGCTGATATGGAAGAAAAAACTGAAGCGCAGTTTAAATTGTTCAAGGCATTGAATGATCCGGCTGTTGCTAAAGTAAAAATGTATATGCGTATTCTTGCATCACTCCCCGGAGTTCCGACTCTTTATGCCGGTGATGAATTAGCAATGGGCGGTGCGGAGAAAAAATCGAAAAATATTGACCTTAAAAACAGGAACGCTTTATTGTTTAGCAAGTTAGAAGGTGACAGTGAAGAAGCAAAATATTACAATAAGTTGAATGAAGAATTTAAAGAAATATCTAATATAAGGGCTAATGAAGATATGGCGCCGCTTAATAACGGTACACCATATTATATTGCTCCGCAGTATTATGGTGACGTAGTTCTTCCGTCGTTGTTTACTATGGATAAAAACGGTTCGGCTGTTGTTTCATTATTTAATGTTGCAGGTATTTCGCCGACCGACAGAGTGAATATGCCGAAAACAAATTACGTTGAGTTAGATAGTATTAAGCTAAATAGTACGTGGTATGACGATGGCGACTCTAAAAACAGTGTAAAACCTTTAGGTCTTGCGGGACTTTCACTTGCAACGGGCATGGTCTTTAAAAACCTTATAAGCAGTGATAATACAATTTATAAGGTTGTAAAAGAGGGCGCTGACTACTGTATAAAAAGATTTGACGGTAAAAATCCTATAAAAATAGTACTTAATAACGGTACAATGAAAGATTGTGTATTTACACTGTATCACAATGCTAAAAAATTACATTTTAAAGGCGGTAACCGCAGAGAGTACTATAATCCGCAGTTTAATATAGTATCAAATCCTTATCATTATTTGAACGAAAATAATAAATGCGGTGAAAAACTTTCTGTAATTTCAAAATAAAAATTTTATAAAAGAAAATATAAGGTTCGGGTATAAATTTATATCCGAACCTTTTTTAATTACTGTTTTTATATGTTAATTTTTGTAAATTTTTGTATTTAAATATTAAAGTTTTGGAGAAATGTGCCGTAAATATAAATAGAATTTACTAAAGGAGTAAAAGTATATGGGTATCAATGTTAACGGATTAAGTCCTTCAGAAGCGAAAAAATACTGGTATGATTACAATAATGGTAATACTAAAGGTATTTCTGAGGCTGAGTACCAGTCTATATGTACTAAATTCCGTTCATACATAGATAATTGGGAAAATGATGTTGATGATAACAGTTATCAGTTAGGTCAGACGCCGGAAGAACGACTTGATTATGATTCTGACGATGCAGGTTTTTTCGGGGACGGTAAAGGTGCACAGGGTATTACAAATACGGCTGTTGCTGCAGGTGCCGGACTTGTGTCTGCCGGTGTAGTTCCTGCTGCTGAGGTAACGGTTGCAGGTGCAACAGGATTAGATAAAGGGCTTTCCAGTGCTGCTACTGCAGGAAATAAGGTAAGTGTTTCACTTATAGCGGCGGCGGCTCTTCAATTTGCAATGGCAATGGTAACCAAGGCAAATTCTCCGAACAAAGATGCGGTTGAAGCATGTGAAAAAGCTCAGAACGAACTTTATACAGAGCAGGCAAATCTTGCGAATCAGGTTTTAATAATGGAAGAGATGCAGGAAGAAATGGAAATTTTGCAAGAGGAAGCGCTTGCTGTAAATGAAGCCGGTCAGAGCGATATAGTGGATATGGAAGGACTGTATAACTACTATTATACAAAATATCAGAACGGAACGGCTACAGATAGGGAAATTGCCCTGATGCGAGCATTAGGAGCACAAATGCAGTCAACACAGACGGCAACTAACGATGAAACAGTCGGATTAAACGAAGAAATTGCAGCTGTTGGTGACGGATATGAAGATATAACGGCAAACATTGATTATACCAATCAATTTACCGAGTACGTTGCAGATATTGACGAATCGACAAAGAAATCTGCAATGGCACAAGGTATATTAATGACCATTTCTACCGCGTCAGCAGCAGTTACTTCTCTAAAATGTTTTGCAAGAGCAAGTGCATTAGCAGGTTCTATTATTGGTTCCTGGGCTGCAGTTGCATATATAGCTGCCGGTGCTCTTGCCGGTGTTGCTGCAACTATTTATGGTAAAGAAGCTGTGACACAGTTAACGGATTATCGTTCAACTGCAGAAGATACAATCGATATACGTCGGAATACGCAGGATTTATCAACTGAAACGACAGAGTTTCAGGAGGTTTCAACAGAATTCTGGGAAGAAACGGTTGAGGCAACAAACGAAGAAAATCTGTTTACACTTACGCCTACGTATGCAACTCCGACCAAATCAGGTACTGAAGAAAACGGAGAAGAAGAACCGGATGCAGTATCAGGAGCAGGAACGAATACTACTCCTGCCGCAGGAGAAGGTGTATCCGCAACACCAGGAGCGACAGGTACACCAACAACTCCTTATGGCGGGCAAAATGAAGATGATAAAAACAAGTTCGGCAAGTAATATAGTGAGGATAAAAAAACGACCGGTTTAACCGGTCGTTTTACTGATTTATTCTTTTTTGTCTTTGAGACGTTTGCCGAAGTATGTAATCTTCCATCCTTCATCTTCTATACGCCCTGCACATCCGTAACCGACTGAACTCCAGTTACAAGCGTAATTTTCATTTCCGTTTTCCCAATCGGAACTTTCATCGGAAGCACCGTTGGTATCAAATAAGGAAACATCAGAACCGCCGACAGGGTAGAGTCTTCCGTTTTGTGCAAGATAGTATTTATAAACATCATATCCGTAACGGTTTGGCTTTGTATATCCGTTTACATCAAGATAGACAATAGCACTTCTTCTTAAAACCTGCCCGCCGTTTTGTTTTATTGCAAGTGTTCCTGTTGATGTTGCATCTGCTGTAAAGTCAGTAATGTAAATAAATGCTTTTGTGTTTGTTTGACGGATGTCTGCCGCTTTCCAGGTTTCAACAAGTGAACCGTCGTTTAGAGCATATACTTTATGGTCCTCCGTTACAGCGTCAAGTCTTAAGTATTTGCTTAATCCTTTATACAGTTCGGGAAGAGTAGTGCAATCAAAAGCCTTTAAATCTCTGACATTGGGTACATCTTCAAAAGCAAGTGCCGCATCAAGTTTGTCGGAAATAGATGCCTGTGTTGTCTTTAAAGATGCTGCAAGCTGTGTGGCTGATACATTGCTTGCAAGGTTGGGTAGAGATATCGCTGCTATGACGCCTAAAATTCCTATAGTTATTAACACTTCCGCAAGTGTAAAAGCTGATTTTTTTTTCTTCATATTTAAACCGCTCCTATATAATTTACAAGTTTAGAGTATCATATTTTTTGCTATAAATCAAATAACGGTATCGGTTGTTTTTTTTTCAAAAAACAGGTACAATTGCCCTATGGAGAAAGTACAGGAATTATATAACACCGGCTTTGAGTTACATAAGCAGGGAAAGCTGGAAGAGGCAGAAAAAATATATCAGGAAGTCCTAAAAACGGACGCTGATAACCTTAATACTATTTTTATGATGGCAAATCTTAAATACCAGCAACACAGATTTTCGCAGGCTGAAAAATTTATAAAAAGAGCTTTGCAAATAAGTAAGAATGTTCGTTTTTATGATTTACTTACAAGAATTAAATTAGAGCAAAAAGAATATAAAACAGCTATTGAAACGGCAGTTCAGGGACTTCGCATTGAACCGGAAAATTTTGAACTTAATTTTAATATTGCTCTGGCATTTAAAAATTACGGAGAATACGAACTTGCTTTAAAGTTTTATAAACGGGCTGAAAAGCTGCGCCCTGATTTATTCCTTGTTCCGTATAATATGTCTTCCGTCTATTTCTTTTTGGGAAAACCGCATGACTCAACAAATGCGATGAGAAGAGCGCTTGAACTTAATCCGGGTAATGACGAATTAAAATATTTCCTCTCGCTTTCCTTATTTAGAGGGAAAAATTATCATGAAGGTCTGAAGCTGTTTGAAAGCAGGTTATGCCGAAAAACGGCAATTCTGTCACAGGCTAAACTTTTTCCGGCTCAATTTGCGGCAGCAAAAGAATGGCGTGGTGAAGATATTTCAGATAAAACGGTTTTTGTTTTTTATGAAGCAGGTTTTGGTGATGTTATTGAATATGCAAGATATCTCCCGCTGTTAAAACAGAGATGTAAAAAGCTCCTTTTTAAACCGCAGCAGGAGCTTGCAGAGTTATTTAAGGAAAACCCGCTTGGCATTGATGAAATAATAACTTATGATATTGACCCGAATGATTTTGATTTTCAGATATTTGTGCCGATGCTTAGCCTACCGTATCTGTTGGAACTTGATGAAAGTAATATGTTTGTTTCTCCTGACGGGTATATAGTTTCAAATCCGGTTAAAAAAGAGAAATTTAAACAAGCATTCTTTAATAATGACAAAATTAAAATCGGAATAAAATGGCAGGGAAATACGGCTTCCGAAACTGACAGGGTTATTGATACAGAGGCGTTTACTCCGTTATTTAGCCTTCCGAATACTCAATTTTATTCATTCCAGACCGGAGATGGTGCGGAGGAAATTGAAAAAATAAAAATGCATACCCCGATTATTGATTTGGGCAAAGAATTTGAAAATTTTTCCGATACGGCAGCCGCCCTCGATAATCTTGATTTTGTTGTGTGTAATGATACATCCCTAATGCATCTTGCAGGCGCGTTGGGTAAAAAGGGCTGTATGCTGCTGCCAATGGATTATAACTGGCGTTGGCATCTTGATATGAGTCATAATGACTGGTATCACGGTATAAAAATGTTTAAGCAGATTAAAAATGGTGATTGGGCTGCGCCTGTTAAAGAGCTTTATCAGGAATTAAGCAAAATTATAAACTGATAGTTTTATGATATAATCAAACAGAGGTGAGAAATGAAAATTGCGATATATCCCGGAAGTTTTGACCCTATTACATACGGACATTTGGATGTACTTGAGCGCGGAGCGGAAATATTTGATAAAGTAATAATTGCCGTATCATATAACTGTAACAAGAGCGGCTTTTTAAAACCTGAAATAAGAAAAGAATTAGTACAGGCAAGTGTCGGTCATTTAAAAAATGTCGAAGTTGATTCTTTCGAAGGGCTTACAATAGAGTATGCGCGTAAGCGGGGTGCATGTGTGCTGCTGCGCGGTTTGCGTGCGGTTTCTGATTTTGAATATGAAATGCAATTATCTCAAACAAATAGTGCACTTGCTAATGAAATTAAAACGGTTTTTCTTATTACTAAACCGGAATATACCTTCATATCTTCAAGCAGCGTGCGGGAAATCCTTTTAAATAATGGTGATATTTCAAAATTTGTTCCTCCTCCGGTTGAAGAATACTTGACGAATACGACTTTTAGTTGTTAAAATAATATAGTTAGGCAGTTTATTAGTTAGAGTTACTTATGTCAGAAATTAAACCTTTTATCCAAAAATTGAAGCAAATTCCGGCAAGGGTGCAGAGAGCAAAAGTTCTTAAGCT
>CASELB010000130.1 GCA_949288685.1 uncultured bacterium | reverse complement strand
ACTAGGCGGGTTCTCGTCCTCCTCTTCCTTTACACAAAAAAAAGTCCCTTTCAGGACTTCTTTCAAACTGGAGCGGAAGACGGGACTCAAACCCGCGACATTCTGCTTGGAAGGCAGATGCTCTATCAACTGAGCTACTTCCGCACTCACAAAACTAGTTTATAATAACCGGTTAAATAAATCAATATTTTATTTCTAAATTTGTTTACAAGGAGTATTGATATTTTATCAACCTTCATTAATATACTAATATGCAAACAAAAGATTATTATAAAATTCTGGAAATAGACGAAAATGCCACCGATTCGGATATTAAATCCGCATACCGTAAACTGGCTCGCAAATACCACCCCGATATTGCAGGCAGTACCCCTGATACTGTCGAACATTTTAAAAATATTAATGAAGCCTATACAACTCTCATTGATAAAAGAAAACGCTATGATTATGATGCTTTAAGACGTCTGTATTCCTACGCGGAACAACCCTCTTTCAACAATACTCAAACTGTAAATTCCACCCCGAAACAATCATCTGATAATTCCAAATCTAAATATCAATCAAAAAACTATTTCTATGGCATGTGGGAGGAATTTCTTAATACCCAATATCAACAAAAAGAATACAGAAAATACCAGTCGCAGCCGGAAAATGGCTCCGATATCACAACAGAAGTAGTTATTACTATGGAAGAAGCCATAAATGGTACAACTAAAAAAATTAATGTTCTTCACACAAAACCATGCCCCAAATGCCAGGGACGAAAATTCGTTAATGGTTCAGTCTGTTCCTTTTGCAACGGCTCCGGAACAGAGTCCGAACATAAAAAATTTACGGTAAAAATCCCGGCAAACGTTAAAAACGGATATAAAATCCGTATTGCTAATGAAGGCAATCCCGGTATTAACGGCGGCAAAAACGGAAATCTCTATCTATTAATAAAAATTGAAATAAATTCCGGTTTTAAGTATGATGGTTGTAATATACTGAGAACTGTTCCGATTACACCGTATGAAGCAGTACTCGGTGCAGACATCGAGATTCCTCTTTCGGATGGTATTGTTAAGATGAAAATACTTCCTAATACTAATTCCGGACAAAAGTTCAGACTTCAAGGGCAGGGAATTACAAAAAACGGGGTAAAAGGTGACTTGATTGTGACTGTAGAAATAAAAATTCCCGATAAACTTACTAACGAAGAAATAGACTTATACAGGAAACTCGCTAAAATTAGCTCTAACAACATCAGAAAGGGTGTTTAATGCAAAGCGAAATAGCAAGAATAAAAGAAATGTTTGTTTCAACACAAGGGGAAGGTCCATACGTAGGTGTAAGACAATTGTTTATACGTTTTTGCGCCTGCAATCTTTCCTGCAAATACTGCGATACTGATTACACATACGAAAATGCAAATTTTGTATACTCTCCGGATGAACTGTTGAATTTTTTAAAAAAAGAGTTTGACCTCTCTCTCATCCATTCTATATCTCTAACCGGCGGTGAACCGCTTTTGCACGCGGAATTCCTGAAAAGTTTTATGCCGATGCTAAATGTTCCGTATTATCTCGAAACAAATGCAACTCTGCCTGATAAATTGTATGAAATTCTTGATTATGTTAATATTATTGCGGCAGATATTAAACTTCCCTCTGCTACAGGGATAAATAATACTCTTGAAAAGCATGACGCATTCTTTAGAACGGCAAGAGAAAACAAGAATTTAGATTTGTTTGCTAAAGTGGTATTTGATGAGAATATTACAGATGAAGAAATTATGGCGGCTACTAATCTTGCTAAAAAATATGATTTTGAATTAATACTTCAACCCCGTACAGTAAACGATGAAATTTCACCGCCGATAAATTTTGCTGATGAACTTTTTACCAAATGTCTTAAACGCTACAAAAAAGTACGTCTTATACCTCAGGTACATAAATTTTTGGACATTCGCTAAAACACATTATATAATAATAATTACGTAAGATTTTTGAGGAAGTTGTTATGAAAAAGTTTTTGTCAGTGATGATGTTTGTATTCATGACCGCAACAGCGGTATACGCCGCAAAATATGAACCCGTGCCGGCAAAAGTTAAAATGCCGGAAAAATATACCGATGAGTATATTAATGAAATTTCAGCTATTTACAAAAAAAACAGCAACGAACAGATTATTTTTGTAGCAATAGATATGCTCCAGGGTACAACCGGCGAGTTTTCAAGAAACGCTATTCTCGGAGATAATCTGACAGGCAAACCCGTAAAAATAGAATTTAAAAACCTTTCTGAAATTAATCCGAACTACGAAAAATTTGATGCAGTAGGCTGGAAACGGAAAGGCTCATTGTATATTTATATAAATCCAAAACACCGTGAAGCCCCGCCGGGAGCTCTAGCTGCCCTTCTGGCGCACGAAGCATTGCATCAGGATGAATATAACTCGTTATCCGAAGAAACTTACGCGTGGACAATGGAGGCAACTGTCTGGTATGAAATTTTGCAAAAATATCCTGAATTAGAAAGTGTTGATTCATCTCTTGTCAGAAGAGAAAATATACTCAAAAACCTGTTTGAAAAAGGCAAGTATACAAATAAATACATAAAGAAAAATGTTTATGCAAACAAAGGCTATAAAGATTTACCGATTTCTTCTCCCGGATTTGAAGACCTATAAGTTTATATATCGTAGAATTTTTTAGGCAGCGGCTTAATTATCATTATTTTAGGATCGTCTTGCAAATTACATTTTATATCCATAAAAGTAACTTTCCTTAAATAATGGGCAATGTTTTCTTCTGAACCTGTAAGAGAGTTGTCTCCATACATTCCTATGCCAAAATACTTAGCCGGAGGGGCTTTATATCTGGATTTGTTTTTGGGTGGAATTGCGTCTATTTTAAGCAGCATTGTTGTTTTTGATGCAAAAAAATCGCCGGTGTATTTATACGGAAAATTTGGATGCTTTTTCAACCATTCTGTTGAAAAGAATGCTGTTACATCAAAATTTTTAATTAAATCCCGTATCCCGTACGATAATTTGAACGCTTTTATTAATTCATACGCAGTAGCACTTTTTTCAGGGTCAAATCTGTTTAAATAACGCATTTCTTTTAGGGCATTAAAAGAAACCGTATTAGCCCTTTTATTGGAACATTTCGATTGTTGTAAATATTGATTATTAGTTTTTTGCGTACAATTTGTCTGTTTGTTGAATAATGTGCAGCCGTGTACAATCATATACTTCTCCTTTTGTCCTTTGAAAACCCCTCAAGAAATTTTTTTGCGTATTTTTAAAATATTTGTTACATTTTTTTACATCTTGCCATATAATGATGCGTATAATTATTATATGTTTTTTATCAAAAAATATCCATAATATTAAGTTTTATTATAAATTTTTTGCCGCTGATTGAGACATACTTTCTAAGTCTGTATATTCAAGGTTTTGTATCATTTCTTTAAACTTTTGTGAATGTTCTGCAGATGATTCTTTGGAACGGTAAATTAAATTCAGTTCATTGCCGGGAGTAATCATATTTTTTAAGCGTTCTTTAAGAGATTTTGCAATATTTTTATACCGGAAGGTTAACATTGATGTGTATTGTCCTAAAGAACAATCTTTGCTTAAATAAATTATGACATTATATTTTTGACAAAACTTGCTTATGGGTTTGGATTCCTGCATTACTTTTAGCACTTCTAAGTCGACCGGCTTAATACCCGGATTGAAAGTTCCCAGATACTCGACCCCCCTTAGGGCTTTGAAATCCGGAGTGTAAGGCTTTGAGATATTTTGTCGGGATGAAATACTGTTTATACGCATATTGACCTCATACTTAGTATCCCACAAACAAGTTATAAGTATAAATACATTGTTAAATTTTGTGAAGACAGAATAGACAAACAGGTATATTAGAGTTATACTGCACTTGGAATGGAGGTAGTGTGATGAAATTAAACGCTATATCTAAATTGGATAATTTTACTCCAATGTTTCGTGCAAACAAAATGTCCAATCAACCATCTGCGCCCACTCCTGAATCACCTGTTAAACCGGGGTTTGCAATAGGTACGGATGGTGATGTACACCCTGAATCAAGAACTGCTAGTAAAGGTCAAAAACTTTATATATTAGCTTAGGGAAATGGAAATTTGTTCAAAATCGGGCTTAAAGAATTCTTTAAGCCCGATTTTTTTATGTAAAGAGTTATAACATTTGGCTTTCAGCGATTTATGCACCAAAATATACATTATGGTGTATATATCGGCACAATTCAGAAAAACTTTAATGTTTCGGGGTAAATATTT
>CASELB010000129.1 GCA_949288685.1 uncultured bacterium | reverse complement strand
CGTTTTCTTTAATCTTTTTTTCCTTTTTTGAGAAAATTGTTACAAAAATTTACAATTTAAAACCTGTTGATGATTATAAAAAACAGACGCAATTTTTTAAATCCTAAAATCCTTTTTGTACAATAGTTTTCATTTTTATGTAATTTTTAAAAGATTATAAAAACAATCCAAATTTAATCTTAACATTCTCTTTACAATTGATGAAAAAAAAGCAATTTTTATTTTGCCCCGCTTTTAAATAAATATGGTTGCTGTTATAATCGCAGTATAGCCGTAAATAGATATAGATATGTGTGTATGATTAATAAGGTTAGTATATCAGAAAGTACAAAATTCCATCCCCATACAGAAGATAGTAAGGCAAATGGAAAAGAGATAAATTTTGAAGGGCGGAAACTTGCAGCAATTACCGGTGCCGCGATTGCCGGTATGCAGTATTTGGAACGCAACCCGATGATGCATGTATCAGCACTTGATATCGGAACAGCGATTGCGCCCAGAACGATTTTTGATTCTATTACAAATCTGTTTGCAGGGTTTGAAACTCTTTGCCGTGAAAGCGGCGGTTTGATTATTAACTGTCTTATCCCAGGGTTTATGGCTATTGGTGCCGGCAAATTCCTTGATAAACATTTTATTAAAACCGGCGGCAAAATGGCGGATTGTCTTGCTGATACTGAAACAATCAAGATAGTTAGTGATACTTATAAAGAAAATAAAGGCGATATGCCGAAGGTCTATGAATCACTTTTATCAAAAATTCAGGGGATTGACGGTAATAATATTTTTAAATATTCTGACCTGCCGGAAGGAGAACTTGCAAAATTTGGGGAAAGACTCGCGGGTGCTGCTGATGAAAAAGAGTTTAGTAAAGTCATTGATGATATCATGATTAAAACTCATGTTAATGAAAATATACGTTTTGGCGATAAAGGGGCTTATCTAAAAGACACAAGTGTCTCATCACTTTTAAGAGATACTAAAAAATTCGTGCATGAATACGAAGCCTCCGGTAAAGGCGGTATAGAAAATTTTGCCTCAAAAGCCTCAAAACTTGTCAAAGGTAAAAGCGCAATTGCTCTGTTACTGGTACTTCCTCTGGCGGCGTCAATGCAGTTCTTTAACAGGTGGATGACCGGTAAGTTATCCGGTATAGACGGGGCGCCAATATATGAAGATTTTGAAGAGGCTAAAAAAGACCCTGAATTATATGCAAAGATTAAAGCAAAGGCTAAAGAAGGATTATTGAAAGAAAAAATCCTGTCTATCAGTGCTATGCTTGGTATGGCGGCTGCTTCAATTCTTGTTACGGCAACTCAAAAGCCCAACCTTAAAATGCTCGGCAGGATGCTACAATTTAAAGGTAAATATCCGACTGTTGATCAGGCAAGGGCTATTTCTGCTGTAACATTCTCTTCAAGGATTGCAGCCGCAGATGATAAGAATGAAGTCAGAGAATCCCGCGGCAGAGATATTTTAACTTTCGGCAGCTTATATTTCTTCGGCGATTACGGCGGGAAAGCGGCAGCTTCATTTATTGAGGCTAAAACCGGTACAAAACTCTTAAACAGAACGGTTGTTTCTCCTAAGGATGCAAATATACTTACTAAATTTAAAAACTGGTTACTTAATACTCATATTAAATCATCAAGCGAGCTTATGAACGCTGATAGAGCGCTTATGGGCAAGGCGCAAAAATATCGTTCAATCTGTCAGTTGGTCAATTTGTTGAGTTCTTTTGCAATACTCGGACTAATTATTTATGAACGCGGAAAAACAAAGAAAAAACATGAGCAAATCAAAGCACAGATACGCCAACAAGTAGAACAAGAACAAAATATGAAAAAAGAACAAGATAAAATAAAAACAGTGTAAAAGGCGACTTATGAAAGTACAATCAGCACAACAAAATTACCCTAATATCAAAAATATGAAAACTAACCCCGCATTTAAAGGAACCGGCGGTGTGCTGAATTATCTTGCTACAAACCTGGGTGTTGGTGCTAATCTTACCGATGTTGCTTTTATGGTTGCGCCTCGTACTGCAAAAGACGGTATTTGCCGCGGTGTTGATGCCGGAATGGAAACCGGATTTCGTGAATCTATGGGGACGATTAACGATACTTCTATAGGGCTGTATGGTGTTGCTGCAGGTGCTGTGCTGGGCGGCGGAATTGCCGGAAAATACGGCGTAAAAGCCCGCAATATTTTTACATCTCCGGACAGGGTAGAAACTCTTGCTAAATTCT
The DNA here is from genome assembly GCA_949288685.1 of uncultured bacterium. Lineage (GTDB taxonomy): Bacteria > Cyanobacteriota > Vampirovibrionia > Gastranaerophilales > Gastranaerophilaceae > CALUTH01. The sequence goes on along the minus strand of CASELB010000129.1, from coordinate 1,608 downwards.
GGCAGGAACACCTTGAACAAAATACCTCACAAAAAGAATATTTGAGATGTATAGTTGATGAACTTGAAGGTTATAACACGGCTAAAAATAAAGAAGGCGGATATGTTAAACTGGACAATGTTAAGGATAAAGAAAAAATAGTAGAACTCCTTAATAATGTCATAAATGATGAAAAAATTGATGTAAAAACATGGCGAAAAAAATGTAACGAACGCGGTATTGTTAATGCACTTATCGTTGAAAATACAGGCGCAGAAACCCGTTTCAGAGTCAGAGGCGGCGGAACATCTAACCTTAACACTCTTTTAGATGATATTGTTGCGATGTCTAAAGCGTTTAAGAATGAGAAAGTTATGCACGCTTTTCATGAAGCAGCAGGCGGGGGAAAAAATAAATTCCTCTCTGCAATGTCTAAGTTTAACAAAGGCAGAGCACTTATCGGTTTTCTTATAGGTTCAGGCGTCGGGCTTTCTGTTCAGCCTATAAATATGTGGTATACCAAAAAAAGAACAGGAAAAGAAGGTTTTGTCGGCGGTACATGCTCTGAAAAAGACCGTTCATTAAAATTTAAACTGGAAAAACTTGCGGTTGCATCTGCAATGTGTGCGATGGTTCTGGGCTCTCTTAAATGCAAGCCGAAAGATTTTCTTAATAAAATGGCTTTTCAAGGGCTTGCACCTACAATTAACCAGTTAAAAGGAATTTATGGTGTGACGGTAACAAGCCGTGTCCTTGTAACAAGAAGCGAAGATGAAATGCGGGAATCTGCCGTAAAAGATTCGTGCGGCTTTGTAAGCTGGCTCTTGCTCGGTGATTTTGTAAACAGAGGTGTTGCGGCTGCTTTCTCCGGCAAGCACCTGCTTAATTTTAATAAGTCGATAGATAAAAATGTTGTTACAAGTTCTACGTTGAAATCACGCAGCGAAGTATTGAGAAGCGCATTGCGCGGTGTCGGGTTGTCCACGATTAAGACAACTTCCGACGGCAAGCAAAAAGCAATGGGTATAACAGAGATGATAAAACTTCTCAAAACTTCTCCCGAAGCAGCACCTATATTAAAAGCAACTATGAAAAAGTTAAGAATTCTTAATATTGCTCAGTTTGCAGGATATGCCTTCACAGGTGTTGCACTCGGGCTTGGAATTCCGACGCTTAATATTTATATGACCAAAAAATCTGAAGCAAGGCGTCATGCAAAGCAGGAAGCTCTTGCGGCAGAGAAAAATCAGGCTGCATAGTTATTAAATCCTGAAATCTTATTATTAAAATAACACTTGATTATTATTTTTGATTAAGTATAATTATTTCTAGGTTGTGCGCAATTCAAAGCGGACAAAGGGGTAAGGGTTCTTTTGAAGGGGCTCCCCGGTGATAATAGAATATAAAGGTGTCGCAGTAATGCTCCGGGTGGGGTGAAGCGAACAAATATGCCGCAATAGCTCCCCGAGTGGAGTGAAACGGAACGGAGTTAGAGAAATCCGTAGAGCTTGCTCTACCAACTCCGGTGACAATAAAATAAACAAATATGCCGCAATAGCTCAGTTGGTAGAGCAAGGGACTGAAAATCCCTGTGTCCTTGGTTCAATTCCGAGTTGCGGCATATTTTTT
>CASELB010000128.1 GCA_949288685.1 uncultured bacterium | reverse complement strand
TTTACAATTATTCTTCATTAAGGCTCAGAACAGCCATAAACGCTTCTTGAGGAACTTCCACTTTTCCTACTGACTTCATACGTTTTTTACCACGTTTCTGTTTTTCAAGAAGTTTTCGTTTTCTTGTAATGTCACCGCCGTAACACTTATCAAGAACACTTTTCCTTAATGCTTTAATTGTAGTTCTTGCAATTACCCGCCCGCCGATTGCCGCTTGTATAGGAACTTCAAACAACTGTCGTGGTATAATATCTTTTAGTTTTGCCGTGAGTTTTTGACCGATATAATAAGCACTGTCTTCATGGCAGATAACAGACAGGGCATCAACCGTCTCGCCGGCTAATAAAACATCAAGTTTAACAAGTTTTGAACGCTTATAATCTTCAAATTCATAGTCCATACTTGCATAACCTTTTGAGCGGGATTTTAATTGGTCATAAAAATCGGTAATTACTTCGCTTAACGGAATATGATAAATCAACTCTGCACGGACTTTGTCAAGATAATTCATATTTATAAATATTCCGCGCTTAGTTTGTGCTAAATCCATCAATGTTCCGACGTAATCATTCGGTGCAATTATAGAAACTTTTACATACGGTTCCTCAATATAATCTCTATATTGAGCGGCGGGAAGATTTGCCGGATTATCTATTTCAACGACTTCACCATTTGTTTTATGAACCCTGTAAACTACGGACGGAGCCGTCGTTACAATTGAAAGATTGTATTCCCTCTCAAGTCTTTCCTGCGCAATTTCCATGTGCAGCATTCCTAGAAATCCACATCTGAACCCGAACCCGAGAGCAGATGAAGTTTCAGGTTCAAAAGTTATACTGCTGTCGTTGAGTTTTAACTTTTCAAGCGACTCTTTAAGTTCGTGATAATCTTCATTATCGACAGGATAAAGTCCGGAAAACACCATAGGCAGCGCTTCTTTATAACCAGGCAGAGGTTCAGAGGCAGGATTATCAACAAGTGTAACCGTATCACCTACAAATCTTGTCAATTCTTTAATTGATGCAGCAAAATAACCTACATCGCCACAGACAAGTTCATCCACCTGAACCCTGTTCGGAGTTAAATACCCGAGTTCTACGACTTCATATTCCTTCTTTGATGCCATAAACCTTACTTTATCACCGTTTCTGAGTTTCCCGTCCATTATCTTGAAGAAACATAATGTTCCGAGATACTGATCATACGCACTGTCAAAAATCAGCGCCCTTAACGGTTTTTCTGTAGTATCCTCCGGCGGTGGGATAAAATCAACAATAGCCTCTAACACATTATCAATACCCAATCCGGTTTTAGCACTCACAGGAATTGCCATAGATGTATCAATTCCCAATATTTCTTCAATTTCGGCTTTTACTCTGTCAACATCAGCAGAGGGCAGGTCAATCTTATTGATTATCGGGATAATTTCAAGATTTTGCTCAATTGCCATATAAACATTTGCCAGAGTCTGTGCCTCAACGCCCTGAGTCGCATCTACAATAAGCAAAGCCCCTTCACACGCCGCAAGCGAACGTGATACTTCGTAAGAAAAATCAACGTGACCCGGGGTGTCAATCAGGTTCAGGATATAATCTTTACCGTCTTTTGCATGATACTTCATACGCGCGGCGTTTAATTTTATTGTAATTCCTCGCTCCCGCTCAATATCCATTGTATCAAGCAACTGCTCCTGCATATCACGTTCGGCAATAGTTCCTGTAGCCTCAAGTAACCTGTCCGCTAAAGTTGACTTCCCATGGTCAATATGCGCAATTATACAAAAATTTCTTACATTATCTCTATACTTCATAACTCAATTATAACCAAAACAAAAAAATATTTATTTACATAAGGCAATTTTTATCATTTACCTGTTTTACTACCTATATGAAACCAATAGGAATTGATGAAATAAAAAATCTTAAATATGCAATACAATACTTTCAAGACTGTTATCTTGTATCCTCCATTGGTGCTTTGTCACATTCAGCTAACGGCAGAAAAATTTTATCTGAAAATATTGCACATACTAAAGACGGGTTTCGTATAAGATTTAGAAATATAAACCAAAACAGCGAAGATTTTTTTGTTACGCAAAAAGAAATGGATGATTTAATTTACATGGATAAATTTTTAAATCCGATTCCTATTAATAAATATTTTCCGCATAATCCCATTATTAAAGCTATAGAAGTAGCTATGAATAAATTGCTCAGTCATTACCCCTCAAAAAAGCCATGGATTTGCCGGTTTCCAAACTGTAATGAAAAATTTGAATACAACAAACCATCTAACTTCCTTGAAATGTTCACAGGAAAGCCCCCGTTAAAATTAAATGAAGGAAGTTTTAGAATGACTCTTAAATCAAAACGAAAAGAGAGTACAGCTCTTTTTGATAAAATAAAAAACGATAATAATTGCAGTTTTGTTGCAGGAACAGCATTCAGCACAAACAAAAATTTCAGCGATTACCACTGTTACAGTTTAAAAGAAATTACTAAAAACAATATGTTAGGACTATTTGACCATAGATTATCAGGTTCAAACTATCTTACCTATGATGAAGCTATAAAAAAATTAAAATTCATTGTAGGATATTTTAATAAAGATTTGATTTAACAAAAAACGGGCTTTTGAAAGCCCGTTTTTTTGTAATATGTGAATAAAGAGATTAACGTTTTGAGAATTGGAAACGTTTTCTTGCTCTTTTTCTACCGTATTTCTTACGTTCTTTAAC
>CASELB010000127.1 GCA_949288685.1 uncultured bacterium | reverse complement strand
TCCATCCCTATAATATCCTCATAGCTGAATATTCGATTGTCATTCATTACGTCATTGACGTATTCTCTTAAATTTTTCATCATCTTTAAAATCTCCTTAAAAAATATTACATTGGGGTAACAACAGTTTACATGCATAACTAATGTTATACATATTGTATTATATTATTTTACTTTAGTCAATATCAAAGGCGCAAAATAGTATGAGTATTGTTTTTCATAGATGCCTGTAAAAAAAATTGCTTTAAACTCAAATAATCCGGATACCGAACTTCAATCAAATGTGATACAATAATCATAAGTAACGGAGTAAAATAATGGCAGAAAAAACAGATTTACAAAACGCATTTAACGTATTCCTAGACGGAATAAAATATTATGTAAAACACTTTGTTTCCTGGGCGAAATATATGGCATTCCCGGTTTTCGGTCAAATTCTCGGATTGTTTGTAATATTCGCTTTTGCCGGTATTTACACTTTTATTCTGCCTGCTCTGTCCGTTAAATACGAGTTTTTTCAAAACGGACTCAACATATTTGCAGTGATGCTTCTGGTCACACTACCGGGGCTTATTATCCTATTAAAAGCATTCTGGGAGTATCTGGTCGCTTACGGTGCTATAAATTCAATTACGGCAAATATGGTTAAATCCGGCAATATTTACGACATACAAGCGCATAAAGCACTTATAACAAACAATGCATTTCAATTCATTCTACTATGGATAATTATAAGCATACTGCTTTTAATTTCTATACTGCCAATTTTCTGGATTCCTGCAATTGTTTTATTTGTCTATTTTGTACTCGTATTTCAAGTTTTTACATTTGATGAAAAACCTAATGCGATAAATGCTTTTAAAACAAGTTTCGGTATAATAAAAGGGCATTTCTTATCAACATTTATATTACTCTTGCTTACATTTCTGTTTTCCTGCGTAATAATTCCAAAACTATTTTGTTACCTGATAAGCCTTGCCGGATTAAGCAAATTAATTTTCAGCTTAATTAATATACCGGATTCAACGATTATGTTCCCGCTGCTTAAACTTACTGCGGATGATATTTATACTTTGATTGAATCCACATCAATATCTTCAATCATAGTAATGTTTCTTCTGCCAATGCGCTCCATAACATGGACATTGTGGTACAAAAAACTTTTAACCGGCTATAAACGAGAACAGAGAAAATTGTCAAAATCAGAGACAAAACAGCTTGACCCGCGGATACTTGAAAGAGCTATGGAGGACTACGAGTAATGTTTGTCTGCAAAAACTGCGGCTCTGTTGACAAATTTGAACTTATGTTTGCGCCGGATTACAAAGGCAGCCGGGAATTTTCGCAGAAATATAATAAAAACGGAGAAATTGAGATTACAGTTGACGGTTACAAATTCATACCCGACCTGCTTTTTATGAACCAACACGCCGTATGTAAATATTGCGGACAAATCTATATATGGGACTATTCAATGGGAGAACAAAGAAAATGAGAAATGACGGAAGAAAAAATAATGAACTAAGACCGATTAAGTTTACAAAAAACTTTACAAAACACGCATTAGGCTCTGTCCTTGTTGAATTTGGAGATACAAAAGTAATAACAACCGCGTCAGTAGAAACTAAAAAGCCAAAATGGATGGATGATAGCGATAAAAGGGGTTGGATTACGGCAGAATACTCTCTTTTGCCTGCTGCAACAAATACAAGATGCAAACGCGAACGGGAAAAAGTCTCGGGCAGAACACAAGAAATCCAGCGGCTTATCGGGCGTTCAATGCGCGCATGTGCTGATTTAACCAAAATGCCGGACTTAACCATTACTATTGACGCTGACGTCATACAGGCTGACGGAGGAACAAGGACTGCAAGCATTTGCGGTGGATTTTTGGCATTATCAGACGCTTTTAATAAACTTATCGAACAGGGCGTACTGAACGAAAACCCGATAATTGAACCTATAGCGGCAGTATCTGCAGGAATTGTAAACGGAGAAGTATTACTTGATTTAAACTATATTGAAGATTCAAATGCCGAAGCAGATTCCAATATAATACTTACTCAAAGTGGTAAAATAGTTGACTTTCAGACAACCGCAGAAGGAAATCCGTTTGAAAAATCAACAATGCTTGAAATCTTTAATATTGCACAGTCCGGAATAAATCAGATTATTGAATTATACAAATTTGCTAATTGATATTATTGTGAATATACGTCTCAATATCCTTAATTTTGTCTGCTGACGCAGATATAAGGTTTCTTACCGTATTTTTAAGAGCATCTGTTCCGCCAAATGTTTCGCCAAAAAATAAATTTTGTTTTAATGAGGGTTTTAAATGTTTTTTTAACTCAAGACAGTCTTTATAAATACTGTCATCAATATTATCTCTGCAATCAGCCAGTTCCATAAACAGAGAACCGAAAAGAATTTTAGTCTTATTAACATTACCTGCTTTTATTGAGGTTTCTATTTCTTTAAACAAAATAAACAGTGTTTTATATTTTTCAAGCAAAAATCTTTTCTTCAAGGGTAAAAAGTTTTTAAAGTAATTCATTGTATCATCATACCCTATTCCGTAAAGATCGTTGCGTGCCTCTTTAGACATATTAAAATCAACTATAATTGTGTCTCTGGTATTAATTTTGATACACTCATATCTGTCATTCTTCCTGAATATTCCTGAGACAAACTCGGTCGAAACATAAGTCATACAAGAATAAATAGTATTTAAAAAGTCAACGGCATTTTTCTCCTCGCCGCTATAATCGCCTTCCAGTCTGAATTCTATTACACGCCCGCTTTTTTTCTTAATAGTATCCGACAACTGCCACATCGGCATACTTTTTTGTAAATCACCATCAACGAGTTTTATATCATCTTCATAATTAAACGGTGTCATAAGCCCGGGCATACTGCACGAAATTCTAACAGCCTGCGCAACATCATAATCCGGAGTCGTAAATTTAGAAAATTCCTGACACTTAAAATTGGAAAGATTAGTTGTTATTATAACAAGCGGGGTTTCTATATCTTTAAAAGTAACCGGCTTTTTTAAATATTCCGGTTTATCTGCCCACACCTTTGCCTGCAAAAGCTCTCGCACCCAATCCGTAAAAATATCACCTTTAGAAAGCGCAAAGTCCTTGCCAAGCCCGAAATGTATATCTCTAAACAGGTCAAAATTGACTTTCATAAATATATCTTTCATTTCGGCGGAAGTATAGCCCGCAGCAAGCAGTGCCGCAAAAATTGACCCTACAGAAGACCCGCCGGTCATTTCAACATTGACACCCAGCTCTTCCAGCGCTTTTATAGTACCGCAATACGCAAAGCCTCTGGCTCCGCCTCCCCCGAATAAACAAGTATAATTCAAATTATTCTGCATTGTACGCTTCCGATTTCATAAATTTTGGTATATATTCTTTTAAAAATTCCTGCGTCATATCGGTATCAAACATGGTTTTCTGATAATATTCAATATCCTCCGGCGGAAGTTTATATTCTGATACCGGCTTAGGATTTTTTATAAACACGCCTGATATATTCCCTTCATATACAAGTTTCCACTCGGGGAATTCTTTTTCGATATAATTATAAACAGGTGAATTTTTTTCTATCATAATCACGTCAGCAGGATAACGGAGCAGGATTTCGCCCCAAGCGTACCCCATTTCCTGAAAAACTTTCAGGTGCATAAATATTTCTTCATCCCATACTTCCTCGTACCTTCCGTCCATATAAACTTTAAGATTTGGAAAGAATTTGTACGTACAATAACTTCCGTGCCCGTATGACACAATTGCATTCCCTTTTAAGTTATTCATTCTGATAAATTCTATTTCTTTTAACGGGTACATTGCCCAGGTCGCTTTTGCTGTCGTCGGTGCAAAAATTCCAACTCCGGCAATTAATATATAAACAAAAATTAATGACCACACCTTACATAAATCAGATTTTGGAACAAGTTTATAAACATTTTCATAACAGAAACAAAATGCGGATATCATAAAAATAGGAATAAGTTTAACATGACTAAATCCTAAATATCCCGTTACTACAAGTATTATCCATTTTGTATAATCAAACTCTTTGACAAATTTAATAAATCCTTTTTGTATAAGAGATTTAATAAGGAAAAATCCTTCAATAAGAATAACGACACCGGACCAGCAGAAAAAGTTAAAACATTTTTGAAAGTGAAACGGATGAAATACGCTCCAGAATTCAATTATATCTTGCCTTTGCATAGTTGTAGCCATAAAAAGAAAATCAAGATATTTTATCCCGTAAGGGTTAATAATAAGCAGCGGGAGCGAACAAGCAAGAGTAATAAGGTATTTTTTAAACGGACGCCGCGAAAGCATTTCCCCAAAAGCATACATAAAAATAATACCCAAACCTGCGACCACACCGCCGTGGAGATTGTTCCATACAAGGATTAGAAACGGAAGAAAAATAAGTGTTTTATTTTTACCGACACGTGCGCGCTCAAGAATATAAATCACAATTGAAACAAATAAAAATGTAAACATCTGACAGCGCACAGGCAGACAAATACAACGATTATAAACAAACAGTGTAAGCATAAACAGGAGAATATTGTGTGAATACTTTTCTCCCATTCTTAGTTTTATCGTTTTAATACAAAAGAAAAATGTTAAATATATAAATACAGCCTGTAAAACAACCAGCCCTATAGGACCGAACAAGAACTGCACCGGATAAAAACAAAATGTTCCCGAACCCCACTCATGATCATACCATATATGAGAAGGAGTATAAGACAAAAAGTCGTGTTTCAACACATGCCCCGTTGCCCAGAAAACCTTGCCGACAATTATACGCGCCCACAGGTCATAATCATAGCCTGCTGTATGGTTTGCAAGAACAAAACAAAGCCCGAATAGCGTAATATAAAAAATCCAAGAATATAGTTTTTTTTCTGTCATATCTAAAATCTTTTTGCTGTAGTAGTATTCTCAAAAATAAATCTTCCGCCGGACATAGCAAGAAGTTTTATGGAGCAGGAGCCGTTTTTTTTATCAATAACACCCAGCGACGAAAGACGCGCTGCCATTAATTCGTTAAGTTCATCAGCAGATACAAATAATGCACAATCGGGTGTACACTTACTATTTCCGAAAGGACAATTTTTATCCATGCCTGATACCCTCCCCATATTAAATATTTTAGTATAAAAATTTTTTTTCATGCAAATTACAAAAAAAAAACTGACTTTTTGGAGTCAGTATAAGTATTCCATAATTTTGGAGGAGATTTTGGGATAGTTGTTACATGGCATGTTATTA
>CASELB010000126.1 GCA_949288685.1 uncultured bacterium | reverse complement strand
TTTTTCCTTTCTTTCTACCAGATACATTATACATTATTTTTCAGATTTAAACAAACTTTATTGTATTGTTGGCTAATAAGAACTCTACAACTTTTTCTGTCAAAACCTGCTGTGATATCTGGTTAAGCATTTGAGGATTGCTGCCCATTTCTTTTAACATGGTCTTGGGATCCATATTATAAATGTGAGCCATCTGTGAAAGTTTTGCCGTAAAATCAGCCGGTTCAACTTTTACTTCTTCAAGCTCAGCAATTTTGTTAATTATCATAGAACTTTTAATTCTATACAGCGCGTCCTCTTTCAGTTCCTTCATAATCTCATCATATCCGTGGGATTGAAGAGCCTGTTCCCAGGTAAATCCTTGCATAGCAAGTCTTTGTTTGTACTCTTCAAGAAGAGTATCCGCTTCTCTTTGAATCATTGAATCCTGAACATCAAGTTTTGTTGTTTCAATAATCTTATCCATCAATGCTTTTTCTGATGCTGCACGATCGGCATTGGATTTTTGATTATCAAGATACTTTTGGATATCCGCTTTTAATTCATCTAAAGTTTTAAACGGTCCTGCCTTTTGTGCAAATTCATCATTTAATTCAGGTAAAATTCTCGTCTTAATTTCATTAATCTTACACTTAAATACTGCCGGTTTACCTGCAAGTTCTTTCTGGTGATAATTTTCAGGGAACGTTACATTGATTTCAAACTCTTCATTAAGCGGTCTGTCAACAAGCTGGTCTGCAAACCCCGGAATAAATCCCGAATTAGCCAGATCCATTGAATAATTTTTAGCATCACCATGCTCTATTTTATTACCGTCAACAAATCCTTCAAAATCAAATACAATTACATCGTCTTTCACTGAATTTCTGTCAACAACAAGTTCAAGTTTAGCAGCTTGCTTGCGCAGAGTTTCCAATTGTTCGTCAACAGCATTTTCAGGCTGTTTCAAACCACCGACTTCAAGGGTTAAAGATTTGTAATCACCTAAAGTAATTTCCGGCATTAATTCAGCTTTTGCAGTAATTTTTAAATCTTCTCCGATTTTGAAATCATAAGACTCAACGTAAGGCTGAGTTGCAACATTAAGTTTATTTTCTTCAATTACCTGACTCATAATTTTAGGAAGCTCGCTTTCAAGCGCCTCATGTTTAATTCTGTCTTCGCCAATATTTTGTTCAACGATATTCCGCGGAGCTTTACCTTTTCTAAATCCCGGAATATTAACGTATTGTGCCAATTTTTTACAAGCCTTATTATAAGCATCTACAGCATCTGCCGCAGGTATTTCTATATGAATTTTTACTACATTTTGTGGTTCTTTTTCGATTGTTGCTTTCATAATTTTTTCCTCTATTACTCCTTTTAATACCCAATTAGAGTACTACAAACATGTAATAAGTGCAACATTTATATAATTTAAGGGATACAAATTCACTGTTAATATTTGTAAAATTAAAAAAAAATCATGGCAATTTTTTATATTCACCGGCTTTATACAAAAAAAAGGAGGTTTATATGAATTTAGTACCAGATACGACCACGCCGCAATTTAAAGGTTTACTTGTTATTCATTCCAAAGACGGACGCGGAGGAATAGCGACAACCGCTATTAACACAAAAGAAGTCACGTCAATAAGTAATGATACTTATATTGATAAGAAACAACACGACAGAGACGACTATGACGATGACCGTGATGATGAAGATGATGATATCGAAATTGCTAATGGTGCATACATGACGTTAAACAACGGCTGCAGTGTTAAAGTCTTTGCTCCGATTAATAAAGTTATAGATGCTTACATCCATGCTTCCGAAGAAGGTGTAAGCGAAATAGACGCAAAATATCCTACACTTCTTCAGAAACCTTTATTCGGCTAAACCGGTTCCTTTCATTTAGATACAAAAAACCGGCGGAATTTAATTCCGCCGGTTTTAACATGATTATTTCTTATTATTAACAGTACTCTTAATATGCAACTCTCTTAATTGTTGTATTGATGCTTCGCCAGGAGCGTCGCTCATCAAGTCTTTTGCGCTCGCATTTTTCGGGAACGCAATTACATCACGTATCGAATCTGTACGACACAACAGGGCAACAAGTCTGTCCAGACCGATTGCAAGCCCCGCATGCGGCGGTGTACCATATTGAAGTGCATTAACCATAAACCCGAATTTTTCTGCAGCTTCTTCTTCTGTTAATCCTAAAGCCTTAAATATTTTCTTTTGAACTTCTGACGAGTGAATTCTCACTGACCCGCCCCCAAGTTCAGTACCATTGTAAACGATATCATAAGCAATGGATTTAACATTACCCAAATCACCGCTATCCAATTTATCCAAATCTTCAAGATTAGGAGAAGTGAACGGGTGGTGCATTGCCATATATCTGCCCTCTTCTTCCGAGTATTCAAACATCGGGAAGTCTACAACCCACAGAAGATTGTGTTTATTTTCATCTATAAGATTAAGGGATTTACCGAAGTGGAGTCTTAATCTGCCCATAATGTCATAAACAAGTTTCGGCTTGTCTGCAACAAAGAAAATAATATCACCCGCAACAGCGCCGGCTCTTTCCTGAATTTGTTTTGCCTGTTCTTCCGTTACAAACTTCAATACAGGTGATTTTGCGGTTCCGTCTTCAAGATAAATAATATTTGCTAATGCTTTAGCACCGAATGATACCGCAAGTTTTGTAATATCATCAATATCTTTTCTTGAATACTTAGCACCGCCCGGTATTCTTATACCGCGAACAATGCCGCCTGCCTGAAGAGTTCTCTTAACAATTTCAAATTCTGACTGAAGAATAATATCACCGATATCAAACAGTTCCAGCCCAAAACGTGTATCCGGCTTGTCAGAACCGTATCTGTCCATTGCTTCCTGCCACGGCATTTGAATAAACGGCGGTTTAATTTCGACTCCGGCAGCTTTAAACGCTTCAACCAAAAGCCCCTCAACAGTTTTAATTACATCCTGCTGTTCAACAAAAGACAACTCCATATCAATTTGAGTAAATTCCGGTTGTCTGTCCGCTCTTAAGTCTTCATCACGGAAACATTTTGCAATCTGATAATACTTTTCAATTCCGCCAACCATTAACAGTTGCTTAAAGATTTGAGGTGATTGCGGAAGTGCAAAGAACTTACCTTCCTGAACCCTCGACGGTACAAGGTAATCACGAGCACCTTCCGGAGTTGTTTTAATAAGTATCGGTGTTTCTACTTCCAGAAAATCCTCACCGTTCAAATAATTCCGGACAGCCTGAACAATGTTGTGTCTTGTTCTAAGGTTATGGAGCATTTTTTCACTTCTTATATCCAAATATCTGTATTTTAATCTTATATCCTCAGAAACATTTTCATCCCCGATTGCAAACGGAAGTACTTTGGATTCTGCAAGAATTTCAATAGAGTCCGGATACATTTCAACCTGACCGGTCGGATATTTTTCATTGTATGTTTCCTCAGGACGTCTGGTTATTTTACCGGTAACCGTAATAACATACTCACTTCTGACTTTTTCAAGTGCTTTATGAACATCCGGATTAATTTGCGGATTGGCTACTATTTGAAAGAACCCGCTCCTGTCTCTTAATTCTATAAATAAAATACCGCCAAGGTCTCTAACTGTTGAAACCCAGCCTGCGAGTGTAACTTGTTCGCCTATATTATTAAGATTTAATTCACCGCAATTGCTCGTTTTAAAACGTGTTTTCAATTTCATTTCTCCCTATAAAAAGTATTTGCTATCAAATTTTAACAGAAACAAAAATAATTGTGAAGAATTTGAGCAAAAAAAATAAAATTTTCATGAATTTTATAAAAATTTATGCAAGAAAAATCATAACCGCCCCTGTTATCATAATTATTGTTCCGATAAATTTTCTTATCATACCGCCTTCGTGAAAAATCTTAAATCCTAAAAACAGGTTTACTATTGATGAAAGTTGAAACAGAGCAAGCGCCGTTCCGACCTCCATCCTAACAAACACTACATTTGTTGAGAACTGCATTATACCGAGGCAAAGAGCTGCCAGAATATAAAATTTCCAATCGTTGAGTTTGGGATATTCTAATTTATTTTTTGTAAAAACCATAAACAATCCGCCAAATAGCGCACCGGAAAAGCACCAGAGTATAAAAGAGATTTCCGGGGAAGAGAGAATAATTATTTTTTTCAAAATACTCGCTTCGCTACCGGTGAAAACCAGCGCCATAATCCGCAATAACACGGAATACCAGAAAGTTTTACCGCGCTCCACGCTTCCGGAGGGTGAAATCAAAACAAGGCTGCCGCCAACAATTAAAAAAATTCCCGCTATACCGTTTAAAGAAGGGAGTTCTCCAAGGAGCAAAAATGCACTGATTAGTCCTATTACGGATTTATATGAGTTTAACGGACCAAGGATTGATAACTCACCGAGTTTCAACGCCTTAATAAGGCATATTGTACCGGCTGAACAAAAAAGTCCCGCAAGAAATACATACAGCCAGAATTCCGGAGTATAAACACTCCAGTTATGTCTGAAAGCAGGAATTATACATCCCGCACTCATTATTAACGCGATATAAAAATTTACGGATAAAGAGGACACCCTTTCCCCCAGATACTTCTGGCAGGCGTTTGCAACAGGGTTAGAAAGTATCCTCAAAGTAAGTGCCGTTAATAATACAAACATTCTTAGCGTATTCCTTAAACATAATTTATATTCTTTAATGTCTCAAGAATACTTTTATCGGAACTTTCAAAGTAAATTCTTAATAAAGGCTCCGTACCGCTCGGTCTTATTAAAATCGTACTCTCTTCTCCAAGATATAATTTTACACCGTCAATCAAATTTCTGCGGGTAACGTTAAATCCTCCTACGCAATTTGTGTTTTTGTATTTTTCAAGCACTTTATTAATTTCTTCACGGGAAGTAAAACTTAAGTCAATTCTATCTGTGTAATATCTTTCCCCGACAAAGTCATACAAATCTTTTCTTAATTCTCTCATAGACTTGCCGGAATATGCCATAACCTCAAGAATAAGCAGATTTGCAAGAATACCGTCTTTTTCCGGAATATGTCCGCCGATACTCAACCCGCCTGACTCCTCTCCGCCGATAATTACTTTATTCTCTCTCATTGCATTTCCGACATGTTTAAATCCAACTGCCGTTTCAATAACAGGCACTCCCAGTTTTTCCGCCGCTTTTTCAATGAGAATACTTGAGCCGACCGTCTTTACAATCGCACCTTCTGCGCCCTTATTCTCTATAAGGTGTTTTGCAATTATCGGTATAGTTTCATTAGGAGAAACATATTCCCCGTCTTCATCCGTCACGCCAAACCTGTCTCCGTCACCGTCATTTGCAAACCCTATACAACCTTCCGTTTTTGTCATTTCAATAAGCTGCTTAAGATATTTAGGCTTGGGGTCAGGCATTCCGCCGCCAAAATCAGGATCATGTTTCATTCTGATTGAATTGTAACTAATGCCCGCATTATCCAAAATTCTGTCAAAATAGCCGACAGTACTTGAATATAGCCCGTCATAAATAAACCGGATGCCGGACTGCTTTATCCTTTTAAAATCAATAAGAGAGTGCAGGTGTTTTTCATATTCATCAAAAAATTCAAAACTTAAAATCTCTCCCTTTTTATCTGCAACAACTTTTTCTCCGATATTGGACATTATTGCAGATGTAATATCATCCGTGGCAGGACCTGCATATTCAGGAATAAATTTTAATCCCTGATACACTGGAGGATTATGTGATGCCGTAAGCATAATTGCCGGCGTTGATGTCAGCCCTGCATAATACGCAAGTACCGGTGTAGGAACAATTTTAGAAGATAAGCGCACATTAATACCGCTTTGGGATAAAAGATTTGCCGCAAGCTGCGCAAAATCTAATCCCTTCCTTCTGGGGTCATAACCTATTAATATACTACTCTGTGCGTTATCACATAAGTACTTGCCAACAGCGTTCACAGCAATTGTAAAGTTTTCACGATTAAACTCTTTATCCAATATTCCGCGCCATCCGTCAGTACCGAACTTAATATTTGCCATAATCCACTCCCTTTTATTATAATTGTACCATAGGAGATTTTTATGTTTGAAAATATTGAAGAAATTATCTGCTTAGGTCAGGGCGGCAGCAACTGTGAAATAGCACTGGACAAATTCTATGATTCATACAAAATAAGTGTATACAAAAGATGTTTTCGCACAATTGCAGAATGTGTACAGTACGTTAATATGAATCCGACAACACTGGGTATTATTCCCTACGAAAACAATGTAGAAGGTGTTATTGCAGAATCCAGAGAATGTCTAATCTCTCCGCAATATACAAATGTCAAAATTCTTGCAGAAACAACCATCCCTATTCATAACTGCCTGTTATCCAAAACAACCGAGTTTTATTCAATATCGGGAATTATAGCCCATCCGAATGCAATAGCGCACTGCCAATCATTTATTAAAAACGAAATGCCTGCAAACTTAAATATAGTCCTTGCAGATGATATGGCGGAAGCGGCAGGAATGCTTAACCGGTATAACCTGACATACTCAATCATAGGCACAGAAAAAACTGCACAGGTTTACAATCTTAATATCCTGAAACGCGATATTGATAACCATACAAACTTAAGTATGCGATGTGTAGTAATCGGAAGCTGCAAAACCGAAATTACGGGAAACGATACAACAAGCATCGTACTCTTCTTAAACGACCGAAAAGGCGCACTGCTTGATATGGTGAAAGTTTTTGTAAATCATGATATCAATATTTCTCACATAAATTCACAGATGTGCGAAGGCAACGCCGGCAAACAAGCTGTATTTATAGACTTTGACGGACATATCGAAGAAGAAAAAACAAAATCCGTAATCCAGGAATTGAATCCGTACGCCGATGAAATCCGATTTATCGGTTCATACGGAAAATTTTAATAATTAAAATAACAAATTAAAATCAGGGTGCAGATTTAATCTTCCGTACCCTGATTTTAAAATTTTTAATAAAAACCTCATCTATGAGTTATGAAGTACAACTTCACCTGTTTCAAGGGTTTTTTGAACATCAATAACCCGCTGGTTTGTACTGCCAACCCAGTGAACCTTATCATCTTTTAAATCAAGCACAAACTCACCGTCACACAGCACATCAAGTTCGGAAACGCCATCCAAATCCTTGACATCCTCCCATAAATATCCGGTATACAACCAGGCATTCTTTTTCGGATAAAGTTTTTTAAACTTTTTGATAAGCCGCGCAACTTCGTCCCTGTTCATCGGGTGGAGCGGATCCCCTCCGGAGAAAGTAATACCGGAGATATGAGAAGGTTTAAGCGCGTCAAAAAGTTCTTCTTCAGCCTCCTCATCAAACGGAATACCGCTTGCCAGATCCCAGGTTTCGGGATTATGGCACTGATAACAGTGATGAGTACAACCGCTGACCCACAATACGACGCGAAGCCCGTCGCCATTAAGCATGTCGTCCTTTGTTATATTATGATAATTCATTACATGCTCTTCCTGTCTGCGATTTCTTCCATTTTAGCATCATTGAGTCTTGTATCGCCTTTTACTCTTGAGTATGAAAGATAACCATTCATACGTTCAATTTTGGTCAGGTTAGTACTTCCACATTTAGGGCAGACGTCCATTGCCAGTTCCTGATGCCCGCAATCATCGCAGTATGCAAGTGAAAGGTTGACGCCTTCATAAAATCCCATGTCCATAGCTCTGTAGATTAAAGACTCAATCGCACACTTGTTATAAGAGATAGGATATTTAACATACTGAATTTTGCCGCCGTTTAACAAATCCCAGAAACGATTTTCAAGGTCTTGTTTTTGAGTAGGTGTAATATCTTCGCTAACGTGGCAGTGGAAACTGTTTGAAACATAACCTCTGTCAGATACGTGCTCTATAACACCATACTTTTTACGGAACTGTTCGACTTGCAGACCGCAAAGGCTTTCTGCCGGTGTACCGTAAATAGCATACAATTTGTTATCTTTTTCTTTGTACTCGTTAACCTTTTTATTGATATAACGCATTACTTCAAGCGCAAATTCACCGTCTTCTACAAGAGACTTCCCGTTATACAATTCTTGAAGTTCGTTTAACGCGGTAATGCCAAATGATGCTGTTGCTGATTCAAGCAGCGGTTTAATTTTTTCATAATGTTTCAAATGTCCGCCGTAAAAACCGCCTTCACAATACGCTAACGGGTTAATAGACGCTCTCATTTCACCTAGATATTCATACGTTCTTAAGTGAATTTGTCTGATTAATTCTAAGTAGTAATCAAGAACTTCATAGAAATCTTTGCTTTCTTTCTTCGC
Source organism: uncultured bacterium (assembly GCA_949288685.1). Taxonomy (GTDB): domain Bacteria; phylum Cyanobacteriota; class Vampirovibrionia; order Gastranaerophilales; family Gastranaerophilaceae; genus CALUTH01. The sequence continues at coordinate 8,631 of CASELB010000126.1, read as the reverse complement.
CTTAGCATAAATCATAGGAAGGTGAAGGCTCACCGCACCGATATTAAATCTTCCGACAAATACAGGCTTATCATCCTCATCAGCAGGCTTCATACCGCCGCGTTCAAACCATGGAGAAAGGAATGCACGGCAGCCCATCGGAGATACAACCCGTTTGTACTTTTTATACATACTTGCAACATACCCTTCACCGGTCAAGGACAACCAATCCGGATACATTGTTTTTTGTGAGCATTCAACACCTGCATTAAATACATCATGCAACTCTTTGCCTTCTTCATGCAAATCCTTGTCATATAAGAACACTATTTTCGGGAACAATACAGGTTTTTTGTTATCCTTTTTCCCCTGTCCTTTTGCGTGAACTTTCAAAATAGTCATTGATGCCATTTTTTCAAATTCACCGGTTCCTAGTCCTAAGGTAATTGTAATGAACGGATAATCACCGCGGCTTGAAGCTACTGTGTTAAACTTGTATTCCCAACCTTGATATCCCTGTTCAAAATCGTTTTGAACATCTTTTAAGGCTTCTTCTCTTGCCTTTTCAAAAGAAAGCCCCATACAAATATATCTGTTGTATTGCTTATCATAAGTTTTTTGAGCATACGGCGCAAGGAGTTTATCAACTTCCGGAACAGTAAAGCCGCCATATTGTTGGCTTGCAGCCGCCATTACTATATCACCTATTACGTCGAAGGCAACATCAAGAGTTTTGGGTTCATTGTACCAGATGTTCCCCATTTCAAATCCGCCTTCAAGCACAGACTTAACATCAAACAAGCAGCAGTTCATTGTGTCGCGTCTTGCAGACATATCGTGAATATAAATATATCCTTCTCTGATTGCCTGTAAATCATCTACCGTTAAAAAGAATTTTTTGTACAATTCTTTATTTAATTGATTAAAGATTAATGAACGTTTAGTAGAAACAAGTGCGCTATCGGAATTTGAGTTCTCCTTATCGCCGATATACATAATTTTTTGACTTTCCTGATAAACTTTATCAAGCATATGTACAAAGTCTTGTTTATAGTTTCTGTAGTTTCTGTAACTTGCAGCAATTTTCGGATTAACAAGTTCTAAAACGCTCTCTACAATATTGTGCATTGTAGAAATTTCAACTTCTTTTTGTCCTGATGCAATAACTTTTTCATCAACATAATCACATATTGTCTTAATTTCCGCATCAGTCAATTTGACAAGCATTCTTGTTGCTGATTTCTGAACCGCAGCAACTACTTTTTGCACATTATATTCTTCTTTTGTGCCGTCTTTCTTTATAACAACAACGTCATTTAGTGATGCCGTCTGAATACTTACAACTTTATTATCGCTAATCCCTTCTGATTTTTGAGCAAGAGGAGATGTCATCCCCTTAAATGATTTGGACGCTGAATTTATACCTATTATTTTTTCTTGTTCTATATTATTTTGCATATAAAAATCCTCTCTGGAGCGTTTTTTAGTCCGCCCCAATCCCAAAACTATTTTTCTCCAAAAAATATTTATTTAATTTTTAACCTTCCACCGGTTCAAACATATCCTTGCCAACATGGCAGATTGGGCATTCAAAGTCCTCTGACAACTCTTCAAACGACACATTATCATGTTCAGTTGGATCGTAGATATATTGACATACAGTACAAATATATTTTTTATTCATCCGCAATGTCTCCTTTCTAAAAATTATAAAATTTCTAATAGAGCATGTCAACCGTACGGATAATGTAGTTTTTTAAAGAAACGTAATTATTGAGTTTCAGCCCTGTTGCAATTTTTTTTTCAGCGTTAAATTTAGTCCTTGTACAGACTTCCGATTTGTAAACAATTTTTAATAATAACGCATTTTTTATGTTTTTTTTAGTACTTTTGCCATTAATATAATTAATATTAAAAAATTTTTATAAACAAACACATGACAAATTTCTAAAAGTCTTTAGGCATGCTCACTACATGCCCGATGAAATATTTGAATTCAAACTCTGGATTAAATAAATTAAAAAAAGAACTGCAATTAATAATAAAATTGCAGCTCTTAAAATCATTTTTTTGTTATACAGGTTTAAATCACCCATATATGTTTATATTCTGTTTTTCCAAACACCGCCCTGTCTGTCAACGATACCGTCGTAGCAAGACCAGAATCTGAACAAGATTGTCAAGCCTAACAGAGCGTGAGTAATAACTTTTTCATCACTTTGACCGTTAACAATTTGTCCCAAACCCGGCCATATTAATAACGACAATGCACCCGCACCAACAGATTTTAATGAAACTTCTCCGTTAGTACCGTGAGTACCTTCTGCCATTGCAGGAGCCATTGTTAATAATAATCCTGACAAAATCATTGCTGATAATATCTTTTTCATATTTCCTCCTTGTGTTTCTTAACTCTCTTATCGTATCATATAAATTTTATATTATCAAACCGCAGACTTAAATCGCCGCACCTGAAAAGCTATCGAAGAAATACAAATCTTTAACATCAATTCCTATACTATATCCGCGCTCTATATTTGTTTCCGCAGGTACAATTGTCTGACAATCGACACCGTTTAATTTAAAATAAATATTTTTATTACTGCCTGTTAATTCTGTAATCTCGGGTGTAATTTTTATTTTATATTCATTTCCGTCCATTGACTCCGGTCTTATACCTATAATAACCTCGTGCATGCCGTCAAGACGTTTCATAATACTATCATCAAGGCTAATTTTACAATTATTGATAATTATACCGTCGTCATTTACTTCCGAATTAATGAAATTCATTTGTCCGAGAAATCCTGCAACAAACTTATTTTTAGGCTTATTATAAATATTTTCCGGCGTATCAAATTGTTGAACAACCCCTTTATCAAGAACCATTATCCGGTCTCCCATAGTAAGAGCTTCTGTCTGATCGTGCGTTACATAAATAAAAGTGGTTTCAAGTTTTTTATGCAGCTTTTTAATCTCAGAACGCATTTTTACACGCAAATTTGCATCAAGATTAGACAACGGCTCATCCATAAGAAACACTTTCGGGTCGCGAACAATTGCACGCCCAAGTGCAACTCTTTGTCTCTGTCCGCCTGATAACTGTTTGGGTTTACGGTTAAGATATGATTTTAGCCCTAAAATTTCTGCCGCTTCTTCAACCTTTTGTTTAATTTCTGCTTTTTTATATTTGCGCATTTTAAGCCCGAATGCCATATTATCATATACACTCATATGAGGATACAACGCATAGTTCTGAAATACAAAGGCAATATCCCTGTCTTTGGGGTGAAGAGTATTCACTACTTTGTCTCCGATAATGATTTCTCCGCCGGATATATCTTCCAGACCGGCTATCATCCTTAGAATTGTAGACTTGCCGCATCCCGAAGAACCGACAATTACAACAAATTCCTTATCTTTTATACTTACATCAATCCCGTCTATGACGTTATGTTTTCCGTCATAACTTTTTTTTACACTTTTAAGTTCAACACCAGCCATATTAATCTCTCTCGTTTATAGGAATTAAAATATTAAATGTAGTATTCTTTAAAACTTCCGATGTTACCCAGATTTGTCCGGACATTCCGTTTATAATGTTTTTCACAAACGTAAGCGCAATAGAACGCGCAATAAAACGTTTTGAAACTCCCTCTGCATTTGTATAAGGGTTAAAAATCGTATTAAGTTCTGTCTCTGATAAACTAAACCCGCTGCAAATAATTGATACTAACAAACCGTTATTAAGCGATGCTTCTTCAAGTATATGAGTCGGCGGAATTGAAAGAACTACGCTAATATTACCTAAATCCATATACCTTAACACAGCCTCAAGTATATTTTGCACTGCAAGTTTAATCCCGTTTTCATCGGCATGAAAAGTTTTACGGATAGCGGGATCCGTTTCAAATTTAATTTCCACAGCTTCATCTTTATGGAGCTGTTCTGTAAACCTTACAGTAGATTGTATAAGGTTAACAACATCAAGAACTTTGTAATCTTTTTCAATCAAATCCATTTCAGACTTTGCAAGTTCGGTAAATTTATCAGTCAAATACAATAACTCATCCGAATTTTTGTAAATAATTTTTGTGTATTTTTCTTGTTTTTCGTTTATTGCACCGCCCAAACCGTCAAGAAGAGCCTGAGAAAACCCCATAATAGACTGCAGCGGAGCTTTTATATCATTTGCAATTTTTACTATCAAATTATTTTTATTCTTATTAGCAATATCATCAACTGCCGAAAACGTGCTAATCTGAGTTTTTTGCGTTGTTCTGCGAATATCGGCAACGTATCCGTAGTCTACTTCTTTTGCTAAAACTTCAAAAGTTTCTTTTGATGACTCTCTTTTTATAAATTCTTTCGCTGATGATTTTGCGGAACGCTCTATTGCCGCAAAACCGTCTTCAAAAAATATGTTAATATGCGAAGCAATAACTATATCTTTCTCTGTTTCCATATCGTTTAAAAATTGTTCATTAACCCAGGAAATCATACCCTCCGGCGAAACTATGATAAGACCGTACGGCAAACAGGTTTCTATATCTATTGAATTGTTTTTGTTTAGAATTCTTCTAAAGTCCATTATTTAAATCCTTATTAATACAAGTATTCTAACATGAAAAATTAATAAAATTCTACAAGAGAAAAGACTCAGAAAAATATACTTATTTTATAAACAAGAAATTTCTTTTAGGCTTGCTGATATTAATTTCCGGCGGAGTAATATTTTTGGTTGAAATATTCATCCTTGCGAGCGTAAAATGCCCGTCGGTATTAACAGAGGTTTCAGGTTCAAGCGCCGTCAAATGTTTGCCCAAGTCATACCGGCTGTTATAGAACAACGGTAAATTACTTCCTTCTGCGTATAAAATATCACTCGTATCAACAGCGCCTGAGCGCAAATTTTTGTTCTCTTCCATAAAGCGGGGCTACCCTTTTAAAATCTCCGTTTAATCATTGTAATATAAGATAATTAAATTACAAGTATTTTTTAAATGAACTTATAAATTCGTTCCGGTTGCTTTATACAGTGATATATAATCAACCCACAATTCGCAATTATTATCCACAATAAGTTTATTAACATCAAGGAGATTTTCTTTCATCTGATTTAAATCCAGTTTTGAGATTATTCCGGTCTCATATTTAAGCTCCGCCAATTTATAATCCTGAATTTCCAGCTTCAATATCTTTGTATTATCATCAAATTTTTTACGGTCATTCTTGATTGAAACCATAGAATCATTTATTTCCTGAATTGCAACGAGGTTTGTTTTTTCATAGTTTTTAAGAATGCGCTCATACTCTGCTTTTTTCATTTTTAAATTAGCAACTTTACGTCCGCCGGTAAATAAATTTGCCACAATACCGCCGCTTAATCCCCAGATTAGATTGTTTGTCGTAAACAGGCTTCCGAGATCATTTGCATTAAACAACCCGAAACCGCCTATATTTATAGACGGCAAAAATTCTTTTCGCGCAACACGAACATCAATACCTGATTTTTCAACCATTTTTTCGGCTTTCATAAAATCCGGACGTTTTGTAATAACAACAGACGGAATTTCTGCAGGAATAGTACCGGCAAATTTTATATCGGAATATTGCGCACGCTCAAAATTTTCCGCCTTATCAGAACTTTCGCCAATCAGCACCGCAAGTTGATTTAAAAGCATTGAACGGTTTTTCTTTAAGTTTGTTAAATCCGTCTGACCTGAAACATAAGACTTGTGGGCTTTTACAAGGTCGGAAGTTGATACAATACCTTCCTCATTAGAAATTTGCATTAATTCAAATATTTCTTTTCTTAATTCAACAATCTCTTCCTGAATATCAATAACCTCATCAAGTTTTACAATATTGAAATACACGCTTGCAACAGTTGATGCAACACTAATGTATGCCGCACGTTCATCTATAATAGAGGCTTCATATACTTTTTTTGATGATTTTGTTTTGTCATGATTTTTTAAAAACAAATCCGCTTCATAATTAACAAGGATAGGCAGCCCGAAGAACCAGCCGTCATAAGGTCCTAACCTGTCACTCTGAGAATATGCAGGCAAAAAGCCGGCATTAACCGTCGGCAGCTCTCCCGCAAGCTGCGCACGCGCAGCCTGATAATACTCATCAACCGCAATAGTCGCCATCTGTGCATCTTTGTTATTCATAACCGCTTTTACTATATAACCGTTTAAGTAGTCATCATTAAACTGTTCAAACCACGGCATATTAATATAGTCAAGTTTATTTTTAGCCTGTTTAATTTTTTTAGCCTCTTTCTCTGCCTTCTTCCGTGCACGTTTTTCAGCCCGTGTCATTTTTTTTACCGGCTGCTTATCCTGCACGGTTTCAATCTTTGCCTTCTCAACCTTTGCAGCGGCAAAAACCGGCAATGTATTCATATAACTAAAGGATAAAATTATTAAAACAGCTATTACTTTCTTCATCACAAAATCCTTATTTAAATATTTTAGCATTATTTTTTTATAAAAAATACTTGCATTAATTTAAAATTAATGGTAACATAAATATGTTGCAAATGCAACATGTAATAAAAGCAACATATTTGAATTAAGATTTGAATTATGAATGAGAACAAACATTATACAGATTCACTATATTATGAACTTATACTAACTGCCAAATGTTTTCAGCTATACGGAGCACAGTTCTTCAACGCGAAAAACTATCCTGTAACAATAGACGAGTTTGCAGTGCTTGATGTAATTTATTGTAATCCGGAAATATGCCAGAGGGATTTAGCAAAACTAATACTTAAAGACAGGGCAAATACCGGCAGACTTGTTGAAACACTTGAGAAAAAAGGATTTATTCAAAGAGCGCTGGTAACAAGAAACAATCGCCCTATAAAACAAATTACATTAACATTAAAAGGAGAGGAAACTCTTAAAAATATTACAGACAACATAAGAAAAAATTTGGAAGTAATACATAACGAGGTTCCGGAGAGTGAGGTTGACAGGGCCTGTGAAACCTTAAAAAAAATACAAACAGCCCTTGGCAAAATTATAAAAACCCAGATTTAAGCAGGATAGAAGAAAATGAGTGAAAATTTACATATAAAAAGCAAGTTTCGTATAAAAAAACAGGTAACAATATTTTTAGCAATAATCGCTGCAATAATAATAAGTTTTACCGTATATGAAATGTCAAAATACCAGTCTACGGATGATGCCTACGTGGAAACTGTAACGGTATCGGTTGCCCCGAAGGTATCCGGTGAAATAGTGGAAGTGCTGGTCGAAGACAACAAACCGGTTAAGGCTGGAGCTGTTGTTGCAAGAATTGATAAGCGGGATTATATCGTAGCACACGACAAAGCGAAAGCAATGTATGAAAAAGCATTGCTTAACCAGCAAAATGCAAAAGCCTCGCTGGATGCGGCGAATTCAGAAATCGCGCTGGCACAAACCGATGTCGAAAGATATACAAAACTTTATGCCGCAGGTGCTGTTTCAAAGCAAACTTTAGACAAGGCAGAAACAAAACTTGAATCAGCAAAAGCAAAATTAACAAATGCCGAGCAATCGTTGTTCTCAAAAGACGGCTCAAATGTTGCAGATGCTGACTTAGCAGCCTTAAAAGCTCAAATGGATCAGGCGGCTCTTGCGCTTGAATATACTGATATAATAGCTCCGCAGGATGGTACAGTGGTTAACAGAAAAGTAGAAAAAGGTATGCTTGTTCAACCGGGAACACCTTTATTTACACTTGTACCTGACGAATTATGGGTCGTTGCAAACTATAAAGAAACACAAATTGACGGAATGAAAAAAGATATGCCGGTTGAAATAAAAATTGATGCAATTCCAGGGAAGGTATTTAAAGGTAAAATTGACACAATCCAAAAAAGCAGCGGTGCTAAAGCAAGTTTATTCCCGCCGGAAAATGCCGTAGGTTCATTTGTAAAAATAGTCCAACGTGTACCGGTTAAAATCCTGTTTGATGAAGATATGAGCGGCTATACGCTTTTACCCGGACTATCTGTTATAACAAAGATTAAAACCAAGTGAATTCCACAATTCTCACACTATTTACTCTGCAAACATCTTAATTTCGAGCCAACGAAATTACCCGGGAGGTTAAATCACTCCCGGGTTTTATTTATTATGTGCTATTTTGCCTCTTTGAGGCGTCTTGTGTTATTATTTTTGACCAGATATTTAGAATTACCGAGATTTAGTGCTTTTGAAAAACACTCGACCTGAGGGGAAGATACATACCAGTTAATTTTACCGTTAGGATATTTAACGTAATGATTTGCCGCACATAAAGTTGATACACGCATTGCATCCATTACATTAAGAAAAGAAATGTCTACACTCATATATTCACAATCTGATTTTTTTATACATTTGTTAAAAGAATCAATAACCGTTTCAGGTTTAAAATCATCAAGAATCATAAATTGTTGATTGTGGTTTGATTTAGACATTTGCTTCTCCTTCAATAATGTTTACGGCATAAACTTATTCGGACTTTAATATTAGAAAAAAATATCCTCTGTTTAGAGGAGGGCGGAGGGTGGGAGAGATTTGTAAACAAATGTAAAACTTTAGCGAAAAAGGTTAAAGAAAACATAAAAACGTGCCGTAAAGAAACATGTAGATACTCCGTGTA
>CASELB010000125.1 GCA_949288685.1 uncultured bacterium | reverse complement strand
TTTCCATTTTTTATGTTTGTCACCCTCGGTTGCATAACTATTCTTAAAAAAGATTTCACTAATAAGCGCCTCCGATTTTGCCAGGTTTGACGAGCGCGCATCATTGTAAGTGGTAAAGGTATTTGCAATTTTATTTACAATTGCAGATTTCTCTGATTGTGTTAATTTAATTTTTTCATCTCCTGTTTGAATAATGTAATCTTGTGTCATGATTTATTTCCTTTCTTTTTTATCTGAGGGAAAGAACCCTTTATTAAAAAAGGGTTCATAGACGAATAGGGGTGATTATACTTTTTTCAAATCCAAACCGTTGATGAAGGAAATTTTAGGTTCCATCCCTTCATCAGGGAGGTCATCATCAAGCCCCAGAGCAATACGATGACCTTTTTGAATTTTGACGACAGAGGCTACAAGGAAATCCAGAGTCGAAATTGCTGATTTAGGGACTTCCGTAAGTTCGTATTCCGCACTTGTAATCCCTTTAGAAAATCCTTCCAGAAGATACTCGATGTTATCCAGCAGCTTGTCGTAAATTTTTATATGGCGTTCATTAACGCTGTTTTTTATATTTTCTTTTTTTGTTTTACGGGGCATAATTTTTTCCTGTTAAATAATGGGGGGGGTATAAGGGGTAAATGGGGGTAAATTAGGTTTACACAAACATCAATTTTTATTTCATATCTGCATTTAAATCTCCGTTCCGAAATATTTTATTCAATTTTTCTAAAAATACGCATAACAATATCTCCTCTCAAAAAAGGTAATACTATCCCTGTATTTCTTTAGGGGGTAAGTTTTTGACCTAACCAACAGTCAATTTTAAGTACTGTTTCATATTACAATTTTTTCAATAAAAAACCCAAGAAATGTTACGAAAACTTTACATCTTATCTAGAGCTTGCTCCACGCAAGGAATTGAGGGGTAAAAATTCACCTCAAAACAAGATATATTCTGACCGGATTTAATTCCAAACGCTATATGCAATCTATACCAATAGTTACAGGTGTATAATTTTAATTTTTTGACCTGATATCATTGTAATTGATAGGGCAAATTCTGCATATTTTGCGTGAATATTTTTATTTTATTATTATTTCGTACATATTAAAGGACTTATGTAGCAAATTCCGCTAAAATAGCTAAAATTGTCACCCTGAGCTTGTTTCAGGGTCTTGTCAGTGGTAAGATTACGTAACAAGTCCGGAATTGTATTATGTTTATTTTTCGGAATAAGATATTTAAGCCCCCGCATTAATCACTTGAAAAGGTAAAATTTTTAAATTAAAATCCTTAAAAAAGGTGAGAAGAATGAAAAGATTATTTGTTATATCAGGCTCTTCAGGAGTAGGCAAAGGTACTGTTATAAAAGAATTTTTAAAACGCAACCCCGGATTTAAACTTTCAGTATCCTGTACTACACGTAATAAACGTCCGGGAGAAATCGACGGTGAGAGTTACCATTTTATAAGCAGAGACGAATTTAAAAAAGGGATTGAAGATAATGATTTTCTGGAATGGGCTGAATTCTCAAATAACTGCTACGGAACAAGGAAATCAAATATAGAACAGGCACTTAAAAACGGTGAAAATATAATACTGGAAATTGAAACACAGGGAGCTATGCAGGTAAAAAAACAAATTGCTGATGCCGTTCTTATATTTATTGCCCCGCCCTCATTTGAAGAACTAAAAAAGCGTCTTGAAGGAAGACAAACAGAAAATCCGGAAGCCATCAGAACAAGACTTGCACAGGCAGAACGTGAACAAAACGACTCAAAGAATTATGACCACATCATAATAAATGATACTATTCAAAATGCAGTTGAAAACCTGGAAAAAATTATTTCACAATATTTAATATAAGATTGACAAGTTTTTCTGAATATCTTATTTTTAAATATATAGCTATAGGAAGAAATAATATGTATAAACGTTGGTATGACAAGGATCCCGCCGTCAGTCTTGCAGTAAGTTTACTAAGAAATGCAAGCATAGAAAATCAATATAAATATGCGGAATTTATTGTATCAAAAGCACAGGAACGCGGTGTAACACTTGAAAGCAATCCGCTGGCAGGTGCGTTCAATTATGTGCTGAGACGTTGGTATGACAGCGATGAAAAACTTGCCGTTGCGTTTGAATACCTCCAAAAAGCATCCGTTGAACACCAAAAAGAGATAGCTCTGGAGTTAATACACCTTATTCAGGATTCATAAATAAACTGATGGAAGCTGTTTTCGTAAACCCTGTAATAATATCAATCATAATACTTTGCGTTATGTGTATATGCAAAGTAAATGTATTGTTGTCTATCATCGTATCTGCAATAATAGCAGGACTGATAGCCGGCATGCCCGTAGAAACAATAATGCACACTTTTATAGGCGGAATGGGAGGGAATTCGGAAACCGCACTAAGCTATATTCTACTGGGAACATTTGCTGCAGCAATGACGGATACGGGGATTACCGGAATGCTCGGAGCGCTTATTGCTAAATACATAAAAGAAAACAAATATATCCTTTTGCTGATAATAACCCTTATTGCAATGGCTTCACAAAACATAATTCCTATACATATTGCATTTATTCCTATATTAATTCCGCCGCTGCTCGGGTTGATGAATAAACTAAAATTGGACAGACGCGCTGTTGCCTGTGCTCTGGCTTTCGGGCTAAAAGCGCCTTATATAACAATTCCAATAGGATTTGGTCTTATATTTCAAAACCTTATAAAAACAAGTATGACGGATAACGGTTTTAGTGTTACTTCCGCACAAGTCTGGCAGTCTAATATTATTTTAGGCGCCGGAATGTTATTCGGACTTGTTACTTCCTTATTCATAAGCTACAGAAAGCCAAGAGAATATAAATCAGCAAACACGGAGATTGCACTAAAAACAGATGAAAAATTCGGAAAGAAACAGATTATAATAATAGCTGCAATTATTGCAACGTTTGTTGTACAGCTTATATTTAAATCTCTTCCGCTGGGCGCTCTGGTAGGGCTTGGTATTATATTTACACTGGGCGCGGTTAAGCATCACAAAATGGATAATATTTTGAATGAAGGCGTTTATCTGATGGGGTTTATAGCGTTTGTCATGCTTGTTGCCTCGGGTTTTTCGGAAGTATTAAAAGCAACGGGAGGTATAGACAGCTTTATTAATACAATAATTCCGCTGTTACCTGCCGATAAATTTGTAATGTCATGCCTGCTTTTATTAACGGGACTATTTGTTACAATAGGAATAGGAACGAGCTTCGGTACAATTCCGATACTTGCAGTACTTTTTGTTCCGGTATTTATAAAACTCGGATTCAGTGCGGCAGAAGCAATTATAGTTCTTTCGGCGGCAGCGGCGTTGGGAGATGCAGGTTCTCCGGCATCTGATACGACACTCGGACCGACTGCCGGTTTAAATGCTGACGGGCAGCACAATCATATATACGATACATGTATCCCTACTTTTATACATTATAATATTCCGTTAATAATTTTTGCACTTATCGGAGTGTTAATTTTTTAATTTATATACAAATCACTTAAAAAAAATAGGACTATCGGGTCATGCACAAATGACCTAAATTTTGCTATTTTAATAAGAAAGTGAGGTAATACATGAAAAAGATAAATAAGGATTTAACAAAAAGAGAACTTGATGTATTAAGACTATGCGCAAAAGGCAAAACAAATTTACAAATAGGACAGGCACTAAGTATCAGTACTCATACTGTTAAAGCACATATAAGCAGTATCCTTGATAAATTAGAAGTTACCTGCCGGCTTTTGGCAGTTACAGAGGCAATAAAACGGGGTCTTTTATAAAATCATATATATACAGGATTTTCTAACGAACGCAATATTATAGAATGAAACTAAAGTACCGGGACAGAGGGATGGAAGAGGAATTCGACTTTAGTTCATACAATAAAATAAAGCGT
>CASELB010000124.1 GCA_949288685.1 uncultured bacterium | reverse complement strand
TCTTAAAGTAATTAAGATTGATGAATCAATCTGTAAAGGCTGTACAAAATGCGCACGTACATGTCCTGTCGGCGCTATCAGCGGAACGGTTAAAAATCCGCACAAAATTGACCAGTCTAAATGTATTAAGTGCGGAGCTTGTGTTGCAGCTTGCCCGTTTAAGGCTATTAAACAGGCATAAGAAAGGATTAATAAACTATGGCAAATACCTTATTTATAAACGGAAAAGAATGTGAATATACTGATGAACCTAATTTATTAGAGGTTATTAGAAATAACGGATTTAATGTCCCTACATTTTGTTACAGACCTGATTTAACCCAATTTGGCGCTTGCAGAATGTGTGTAGTGGAAATTGAAGGCAGAGGAATTCAATCTTCCTGCACTATGCCGCCTGAACCGGGTTTAAGGATTTTTACTAACACTGAACGCACAAGAAGAATAAGAAAAATTGTTCTTGAACTTCTGCTTGCAAACCACGACAGAGAATGTACAACCTGCGACAAATCAGGAAAATGTGAACTCCAGCAATATGCGGAAGAATACGGAATTAAAAATATCCGGTTTGCACAAAAGAAGGATAATGAATTTCTGCCGATTGACCGCGATAACCCGTCAATTGTACGTGACCCGAACAAATGTATACTCTGCGGCGCGTGTGTAAGGGCTTGCAGCGAGTTTCAAGGACATAGTGTTTTAGGTTTCGCTAACCGCGGTTCAAAAACTGTTGTACAGCCGATTGCCGGCAAACACTTATCAGAAGTGGACTGTGTTTATTGCGGGCAGTGTCAGGCTGTATGTCCGACAGGAGCTTTAACAATTAAAAACGATGTGGACAAAGTCTGGGATTTGGTGACAAATAAAGAAAAGAAAACGGCTATTCAAATAGCCCCGTCTGTCAGAGTTGCGTTAGGAGAAGAGTTTAACTTAAAACCGGGTGATAATGTAATCGGAAAGCTAAATGCCGCTCTTAGAAAAATCGGATTTGATTTAATCTTTGATACTAACTTTGCCGCAGACTTAACAATTATGGAAGAAGCTACAGAGTTTATCGAAAGATTAAAAAGCGGGCAGAATTTACCGTTATTTACCTCCTGCTGTCCTGCATGGGTTAGATACTTAGAAACCCAGCACCCGGAATTATTACATCATCTTTCTTCCTGCAAATCACCGGAAGGTATGATGTCACCTCTATTAAAAGAGCTTGTACCAAAGTACTTTAACGGATTTACAAAAGAAAATCTTTATGTAATATCCATTATGCCCTGTACTGCAAAGAAAGCAGAAATTAAACGTCCACAATTAACAAGAGACGGGCGTCAGGAAACAGATTATGTTCTGACAACTCAGGAAATCGCAAGAATGATTAAGAGTGCAGGGCTTAATCTCGCAGAATTAGAACCGGAAAACAGTGATTCACCGTTTGGTCAATACACCGGTGCAGGAACTATTTTCGGCGCATCCGGCGGTGTTGCGGAGGCTGCTGTCAGAACAGCGTACGAATTTGTTACCGGTGATAAATTGGAAAATCTTGATTTCCAACCGCTAAGAGGTGTTGATAAAAATTCAAGAACAAAAGATGCAACTATTGATATTAAAGGTACACAGGTTAAAGTCAGAGTTGTATCAACACTTAAAGAAGCTGAAAAATCTTTAAGAGAAATCATTGAAGGAAAAGCCGATTTCCAAATGCTTGAAGTGATGGCTTGCCCCGGCGGCTGTATCAATGGCGGCGGACAACCAAGAAGCTGTGATAATGCAAAAATTAAAGAAGAACGTGCTGCCGGCTTATACAAAGAAGATACAGAACTTCCGTACAGAAAATCACACGAAAACCCGGATATTCAAAAACTTTATAATGAGTTTTTGGAACACCCCGGTTCTCACATTTCGCATGATTTACTTCATACACATTATAAAAATCTTTTTGAAAACTCTTATAAAGATTTAAAAAGATAAAACAAAAAATCCGCTGTAAAAAGCGGATTTTTTTATTTTTCAAGCAGAAGTTTAATGCTCACGGTAGAAAAGTTTTGTTTATTATATTTAGATTCAAGAATTTTTTGTATATCCGCTGCAGGATATATTGATTCATGCCAGTCTCTAAACTCTAAAATATTAAATTTAGAGTTTTCAACAATAAATTTGTAATCGTCATAAAATAATCTGTTTAAGAAATTTGAATGAAAAATTGCGTGGCTTATGCGCTTTGCAGCTTCCTCATTATATTCTTTTAATAAAATCTCTTTTATCTCTTCTTCTGAATATAACAAATGCGCCCATTTAGGTAGACTTATATTATTAAATGTTATTAATTTTCCACTGCTATCTTTATACCAGATATGGTGACCTTTATAGCACGACCAGATCGGTCCTAAAAGTGCTGATATTTTTCCTCCTGTTTTTAGTAAAGAATACATATTTATTACCGCTTTATCAAGCCCGGTTATGTGTTCAAAACTGTTTGTCGCAAATATTAAATCAAACTCCATATCAGGAGTATAATCTTGCACCG
Source organism: uncultured bacterium (assembly GCA_949288685.1). Taxonomy (GTDB): domain Bacteria; phylum Cyanobacteriota; class Vampirovibrionia; order Gastranaerophilales; family Gastranaerophilaceae; genus CALUTH01. The sequence continues at coordinate 4,846 of CASELB010000124.1, read as the reverse complement.
ATACCGGTAAACGTTTGTATTTGCCGGATGGAGAAGTATAAGCCTCTTTAATTCTCGGGTCAATACAATACCAGCACTCTATTTCCAGCGCAGAAGTAACATCTTCCGGGGTTTCGCCGCCTATCTCAAGTATACGTTTATTTTTAAACAAGTTTTTTTCTAAGCAGACGTTTATATGATTTTGCTGCCATACAGGTAATTTTGATATTACAGACAATGAATACTCCTTCTTAATTTTTTATATGTATAGCGTCATATCCCTCAGATTTTAAAGCACTAATTATTGTATTGTTATCAACAGTATCATCGCATATAACGTGTGCTGTCCTGGTCTCCAAATTTACTTTTACATCAGATACTCCGGATATATTAGAGATAGTTTTTTGAACTCTTGCCTGACAATGTGCGCACATCATTCCTTCCACTTTAAAATCTACCGTTTTCATTTTAATCTCCATAATTTTTATATCTTTTATTTTATGTAAGTTATTCACAGGGGTCTTATTTTTAAAAAATTTAAGACGCAAAGCATTAAGTACAACAGAAACAGAGCTGCAACTCATGGCTGCTGCTGCAATCATAGGAGTTAAGGTTATACCTGTATGCGGAAACAATACACCTGCCGCTACTGGTATACCTAGTACATTATAGAAAAACGCCCAAAAAAGATTTTCTTTTATATTTTTTATAACCGCATGACTAAGATTAATAGAGAATACTACGTCTTCAAGTGAATTTTTAACAAGAACCATATCTGCCGTATCTATTGCAATATCTGTTCCTGTTCCGATAGCAACCCCGATATTTGCAGATGCAAGCGCCGGTGCATCATTTATTCCGTCGCCTATCATCATTATCTTATGACCGCGATTTTTCAATACTCTTATAGTTTTTTCTTTTTCAGCCGGTAAAAGTTCGGAATAACAATAATCTATACCGGTTTCACTTCTTACGTTTTCTGCGACAGAATTATTGTCGCCTGTAAGAAGAACCGTATTCAAGCCAAGTTTATGAAAATCTGCTACAGCTTGTTTAGAGTCCGGTCTGATTTTGTCTGAAATAGTAATAACCCCAAGAAGATTCTCGCTATTTGCTATATAAACAGATGTTTTCTTATTATCTTCTTGAATTTCTGTATCAGAATTGCAGTTTTTTAAAATATACAATTTATTACCTGCAAAATATTTTACACCGTCAACTACAGCCGAAACACCCATTCCCGGCACTGTTTCAATTGTCGGAAGCTGTATTATATTTATGTTCTTTTTACGTGCTAAACTAGTAATGGCTGCAGCTATTGGATGTTCGCTGTTTGCCTCTATGGATGCAGCTATTGTAAGGAATTTGAGTTCATCAATTTCATCAGAAAATATTTTAATATCAAGAATTTCCGGCTTACCCGTTGTAACAGTACCGGTTTTATCAAGTGCAACGGTATCAATAGAATGCAAGTTTTCAAGAATTTCTGCAGATTTGATTAAAACGCCATGTTCAGCAGCTTTTCCTATACCTACCATAATTGCAACCGGCGTAGCCAGTCCTAGTGCGCATGGACAGGATATAACAAGTACGGAAACCGCACAATTGAGTGCAAATTCAAAGGACTGTCCCGCAATTAGCCAGATAAGCGCCGTAAATAAGGATATGAAGAGAACAACAGGAACAAAAATTCCGCTTACTCTATCAGCTATTCTTGCGATTGGCGCTTTACTGTTACCAGCCTCGTCAACAAGTTTTATTATCTGTGCGAATGTTGTATCATCGCCAACTTTTAAAGCTCTGAACTTAAAACTGCCATTCTTATTAACAGTCACCGAAATAACCTTATCACCCACCGCTTTTTTAACAGGCATACTTTCACCGGTAATTGCAGACTGATCAATATATCCGCACCCCTCAATTATTACTCCGTCAGCCGGAATACTTTGTCCTGCTTTAACAAGAATAATATCACCCGCTCTAATCATTTCAGCAGAAATTACTTTTTCTATTCCGTTGTCAATTACAATCGCTGTTTTGGGCGCCATGTCAACAAGATTTTCTAATGTATCGGAAGTTTTATTTTTAGAAACGGTCTCAAGAAATTTCCCGACAGTGACCAGTGTTAAAATTGTTGCAGCCGATTCCAGATACAATCTGTGAGAATATGAGTTTATAGCTGCAGTATCTCCCGATTTAAATGCCACAACCATAAGAATAATAACCCAGACTCCATAAAGATACGCAGATAAAGCCCCGATTGAAACCAGTGTATCCATATTAGGTATTTTTTGAAAAAGAGATTTAAAGCCGGAAACAAAGAAATGATTGTTTATAAAAAGGATACAGGTAGTTAATAAAAGTTGAATACTTGCGGAGAAAATTACGTTTTCAAACAAATTTGTATATGGCAAACCAATCATTTCACCCATAGAAATATATAAAAGAGGAATTAGTAAAACTACTGATAATATAAGTCTGTTCTTTATTAATTTTACCGCCTCCGCTGACGACAGACGTCTTTTATTCCATTTACTTCTAAATCCTGCCGTCTCTGAAAGTGTCGCCCCGTAACCTACTTTTTTTACGGATGAAATAATTTGTGTAACTGTAGTTTTATCAGAGTCATAAATAACTGTCATAGATGCGGATATCAAATTAACATTTACTTCTTTAACCCCATCAAGTTTTAAAACCGCATCCTTCACGTGTTTTTCGCAAACCGCACACGACATCCCCGAAATCAAAAATTTGCTGCTCATTATCATACCTGTAATTATTGCAGGAATAAGGTATATTATCAAGAAGCATTAAACCTGTAGTTAATATATTTATTCTCCAGCCGGCTCTCCAATCCGGTAATACCTATTTATGATTTAAAAAATATTATTATTTCTATGAAAAATGCAAAAGTAATTTTAATCATACTTACTATGTCTATCAATACAATTTGTTATGGAGATGATATCACTGTCAGCAGCTATGATTCTCTTGTTAATACGCAGTATAGTTCAGGTGATGTTGTTACATTTACAAACGGATTTACTTCGGAAGGTAATATAGGCAATTTATCACCTGATATAGCAAGCCGTATAACGTTTGAGGGCAATAATTATGTTATAAATGGTGATAATACTTACAGCGGGTTTATTGTAAGCAATCTGACAGATTTTAATAATCTTGATATGAGTTATTGTAAAGGTCAAAATGTAAATAATTCAAGCTATGCAGGAGCAATTTTAAACAACGGCGGGAATGTTTATATCAACTATTCAGGCTTTAGAGGAAATTTTGCAGATGCCTCCGGACTTAATTACAGTTATGGCGGCGCTGTTTATAATACTGGCGGCGGGTATACAAATATCGAAACGGCATTATTTGAAAATAATCGTACTGACGGTGCTCTTTCAATCGGCGGAGCTGTTTCTAACGGCTCGAATAATAATTCAGATGTAGATATGGATATATATAATTCTATTTTCAGGAATAACACAACTTTTGCATCAGTAACTGCCGAAGGCGGTGCATTGTATAACAGCGGAACACTGGATGTTTCAAGGTCTACATTTTCTGAAAACTCAGTCAATGGTGAGTACGGAACCTTTTTATTCGGCGGAGCCATTTATAATGCCGGAGAAATAAATTTAGATAATGTTCGTTTTTTGAATAATAATACAGGAAGCGGCGAAACCTCATACGCAAACGGCGGGGCTATCCATAATGAAGGGAAAATCAATATACTTAATTCAACCTTTGACGGGAACACCGTAAATTCAGAGGGCGTAAGCGAAGGAGGCGCAATATATAATAATACTAATGCTGAATTAACAGTTAAAAATACTCTTTTTCAAAACAACACAACAGATGGTTCTATCCCGGGAGACGGAGGCGCTATTTATAACGCAGGAAATTTAATTGTTGAAAATTCTACATTTAGAAACAATAGCGGAAACAATGAAACAAATGATATTTATACAACAGGCAATGTTGAATTTTCAGGTTCCGGCAGTACTAATATACTAAGCGGTATAGGAGGAACCGGAAGTATTACCAAAACAGGTGCCGGAGTGTTAAATCTTGGAGGATTAAACAGCAATTACACCGGCAATTTTGTTTTTTCAGGCGGAACTGTAAATTTACTTTCTGACAGCTCATATTTTAATGCTGCAAACACAACATTGGGAAACAGTACTAATTTAAACCTTATTAACGGTGATATAAACAATATAAATTTCGGAAACCTGATTCTTAATGGTCAGACAAATGTATCCGCAGATATGAACCTCGCCTCCGGTATAATGGATACAATCAGTGCAAATTCTTTATCCGGTGATGGTGATATTTTTGTAAGTTCGTTGGATATTGAAGGTATACCTAAAAGTGAATATATTTCTATTCCGTTTGCAAATTCAACTATTAAAGATGAGGTTACATACATACCATCCGTTCTGAACACTCCCATATATAAGTATAGTATAAGATATAATAATTCTAACGGACATTTCGATTTATCAAGAGACGGTTTCAATCCCGGAATTTTGTCTTCAGAAATTGCCACACAGCTTGCCGGCTACCTTACAATGATTGATAATTATAAACGTGTCTTTTCCAATTTAGATATGGTAATGATTACACCACCGGAAGAAAGCAAGTTATCATCACTAAATAAAACAGCATCAGTTTATCCGAATTTCACATATTCTCCGCTCCTAATTCCTGAACAGCGCCCCGGAATATGGTTTAAGCCATATACAACATTTGAAACGGTAAAACTTAAGAATGCTCCAAAAGTTTCAAATGTCAGTTACGGCAGTATGCTGGGAATAGAAAGCGGATTAACCAGACTTAAGAACGGCTGGTATGGTTT
>CASELB010000123.1 GCA_949288685.1 uncultured bacterium | reverse complement strand
TTTTGAGTAACTTTAGCTTTTTTTGAAATCTCTTGAACTAATTCTTCTTTGTTCATCGTAAAACTCCTTTCTTATGTCTACAAATCTTATTATACTTATCATAGAAAATATTGCAAGCCATTTTTTTAGAAAAACTGCTGTTTTTTGATACTATTAGCACAAAAATAAGCATAAAGTATGAGTTTTGTTAAACTAAATATTTAGCGCAAGTTCAAGCCACAAAACAATGATACCGCCCTTATGCGACACTTAAACAGAATGGCAGCGGCATGTTAAAAAAATATTTACAATACTACATAATCACAAGAGGATAACAACCTTAATTACCTGCATTTAAGCCCAATGTTAACTTTTGTTACAGGTTTTCTTCTTTATGAAATTCGTTCAAAAAAAATGTTTTTATATATATGTAAGCAGATAAGATGTTAAGAAAGAGTAATAAATTATGGCACTTGACAGAGACGCAATAGAAAGAAATAAAAAACCGATAGGGTCACTTGAAATACCTGAGAATTTTCATTACTGTTATCTTAATAAAAAAGACAGGCAAATGAGGTTTAACAACGGAAAAGATCCGCTTTACTATATATTTGACGGCATGGAGCAAAAACCTTTAAAAACAGTTGTAAAAGACTTTGTAAAGGATATTGTCTGCGATGTCAAAAAATATTGCAAAAAATTAGCCGGTTAAGAGGCACTGGAGAAAAAGGAAAAGAAGAGTAAATGGTTCAACCAGTACAAGGTTGAACTATTTAGTTTTATGGTTATAATAATGTAAAAATACGAGGGAGGTTTAATATGAAAAAAGGTTTACTTATTTTAGCATTAATATCCGTAATAGGAACAGGCAGCGCAATGGCGCAGCAATGCACATGTCCTGAACAGATAAATACAATTTCAGTCAGCGCAAATGCAGTAAAAGAAGTTGCACCTGATACAGTTGAAATTAATATTGAAGTCCAAACAGAGGATTCAAAATCAATGCAAAAAGCAATGACCGACAACAATGAAATTTCACAAAACATATTAAAAGGGCTCAAAGATACTATTAAAACTGAAGACGGCGATTATATCAAAACCGCGGATTTCCGTGCCGATTCGCTTTATAAATACAACGGAAGCAAAAGGTCATTTGACAAATACATGGTAACTAACAACGTTGTCGTCCATACAAAATCAATATCAAGTATTCCGGCAATTATTGAAAAGGCAATTTCACTTGGCGCAACCGGAATTTCCAACCTTAATTTCAGTGTATCAAACTATGACAGTTACAGAGATGAACTTCTTTTACTTGCTATTCAAAAAGCAGGCAAACAGGCACAAACTGCCGCAAATGCCGCAAATGTAACGATTAGAGGAGTAAAAGACATTAATATTATTAACAACGATAATATATACGGGAGAACAAGATACACTGCCGTTAACTTAAAAGCCAGCGGCAGCATGGATGAAGCCGCTCCTGCAGCCGCTACACCGTCAATAGAACCCGGAATTATTAAAATTCAAGCCGGGGTTAACATGACTTATTCCATTAAATAAGATATCATCTATAAAATAAAAATCTCCCGTAACTAAACTTTCGGGAGATTTTTTACTGATACAACAAATTCAAATAATACAGACAGATGATTTTGGACAAAAAATTTTAAAAAACTATTTCATTTACCCCCGTTTGTTATAAAATAATCCTATAGTCGATAATAGTTAAGTTTGGAGAGGATTTATATGGCAAACAGAATAGGTATTGATGTTGGCGGTACTAATGTTAAAATAGCACTGGTCGGAGACAAAGGAAATATTATTTACTCAAATTCTATCCCCACAAGAGCGGAAATGGGATATGAATATACTATCAATAATATGAAACAGGCTGTAAGCGACCTGTTAAAAGAAACAAATTCCAATTCCAAAGATATTGAAGGTATAGGATTTGGTTTTCCCGGACAGGTAGATTATCAGGAAGGTATAGTCCGCCTTGCACCGAATATTCCGGGCTGGGTAAATGTTCCTATTGCAAAAGTATTTGAAGAAGAATTTGGAATCCCGACACGCGTAGATAATGATGTAAGATGTGCCGCACTTGGTGAACTAAACTTCGGTGCAGGTAAAGGCTGCCAGAACCTTATTTGTATAACAGTAGGTACAGGCATCGGCTCAGGTCTGATTATTAACGGTAAACTTGTCAGAGGTGCAAGCAACTCTGCAGGCGAAATCGGTCATATTAAACTTGATATCACCGGCGGACCGCTTTGCGGGTGTGGCGACAGAGGATGTCTGGAAGCGTTTGCATCAGGTCCGAGCATTGTAAGTATGGCAGAAGAATATATAAAGGGCGGAAAGTCTACAAAGTACAGAGAACTTGCAAATCCTGATATTACACCATATATTGTCTCTGAAGCGGCAAAACAAGGAGACAGAGTCGCACAAAAAATCTTCACAATAATGGGAGAATATATTGGTATAGGATTAACAAGTGTTGTAAACCTCCTTAACCCCGAAAAAATCATAATCGGCGGCGGAGTTGCAGATGCGGGAGATATTCTCCTCGCGCCTATCCGTGAAACTATTGCTAAACGGGCTATTCCTGTTTCCGCTGCGGCTGTGGAAATTGTACCGGCTCAGTTAGGAAATACGGCAGGTGTTATCGGTGCAAGTTTATTAATAAAATCATAGACTTGCGCAGCGCAATATGATACAATCCATTTATAGTCCACGGAGGATTTTAATATGAAAAGTAACAAAAAAGGTTTCACACTTGTAGAAATACTTATTGCAATGGCTCTTGTAGCAATTCTTGTTGCGATAATGAGTCCTAACATTGCGCGTATACGTCCTGATAAGGAAAAAGCATTATTTATTAAAGCGTACACAAGAACAGAAATTGCCGTAGTAAATATGATTAATGATACAGAAATGTATCCGACAAAGTATGACGAAAACGGACAACTGGACACCTTCGGGCTCTGTTCTACAGCGGCTCCAATCGGTTTGTTAGGAAAAACAGAGACTAAAAGCGGTAATGAGAAGTTTGCATACTTCTTTGCAAAACAACTCGGAAGTACTAATAACGGCGGGACAATAAAAACAAATGACGGGCTTACTTATACCGTTGAGTTTAAGAATGCAAACTCAAAACAAATGGATGCGGAGGCTGCCAGAATAACCGTCTCTTTAGACGACAAAGCTCTCGGCTCTATAAAAGTTAAAAACGGCGGAAATGTTGAATGCGGAGATGCAAACAGTAACGCATGCCAGACATATATGAACGACCGGTACGACTTAAAAATAAAAGATTAATCATAAAATTATGAAAAAAGCGGTTTTCTTACTTAGGAAAGCCGCTTTTTTTGTATAATCAAACATAATATTTACCCTGCAGTCTAATTAACAATTCTCCCTGTGATTAATTTATTTTTTCTGTGTAATTTTTAGAATAAAAATAAAGGAGCGAGTGTTAAACAATGAACAGTATATTTACCTCTCCGGTTTTTAAACTGGAGCAATTAAGCTATATGTATATCGTACTTACATCCAAATCATGCAATCAAAGGTGTAAACAATGTTATATCGATTTCCCTTTAGGGCGGCAGAATAAGGATTTTATTGATATAAACAAAATAAAAGAAGCACTTATTCAAACAGAAAAAGAAAACATTGAGTGTATCTATCTGACAGGCGCCGAACCAATGACTCACCCCGGTTTTAATAATATTCTGCGGCTATGTCTCAAACGCACCAATGTTTGTATTTGCACAAACGCATCTTTTATAAACGAAAAGAAAGCGCGATTTTTACGTAAGGTAGAAGATGAAAGCAAGTATAGTTTATTTTTCCGTTTTTCTCTTTCTCATTATGAAGAGCTTAAAAATGATGCAGCGCGGTATAGGGGTTCATACAGACAAACTTTTTTTGCAATAAAAAATCTTGAAAGATATGGTTTTTCTATTATCTTAGAAGTAATTAATTATTATAAAGAGGATGAGAATATGATTTTAGAAATGTTCAGAAAAAAATTTGAAGAATACGGTGTAAATCCGGAAATTTCAATAGGACAGTATTTTGATAAGACAATTGCACCATCTGAATATAATAACAAGCCGAAAGAGTGTACAATGAGCCGCACATTAACCCAGAACGGAGTTTATTCCTGTCCGCACCTGGCAAACGATTACAGAGGACGAATGGGGAGCAGCTTTGCTGATTATTCAAAAACAATAAATGCCGAAACAAATTTTTGTATGGAATGTTCCGCATGCAAAACTATTATTACAAATTAAACTGCTTTATTAACTGAATTTTCCTCCGGGGGATTTAAGAACTTATCTCCCCCCGGGAAACCGTCTATGCCGGTAACTTTCCTTGTAATGTAATATTGAATTTTAGGTATAATAGTCGAAATAAATGCAACTGCAATTGCAAATCCGACAAGGAAATTAAGTCCGTTATATGCCAGATTTTTATTTTTTACCGATTTTAGCAGAGCGGAATCAATTTTTCCATTATTAGCCGCCTGTAAAATATCTTCTACATACTGTACAACTCTTGCTTTCTGCTTATAAAGCGACCTGTGCGAAACATACTTATACTCGCTTTTGTAAGCACCGTCAGTATAATTATCAAATATTACATGCAAAAGTTTAGGTGAATTAAGCTCACCGCCTTTAAACAGGTCAGCTATTTGATTTTTGCTTATAATACTTACCCCTGCACGTTTTGGCTGTAATTCAGACATCCTGCGGGCGGTATCACAGTATTGTTCATGTTCTTGCGGTGTTAAGGACGAAAGGAATTTATCAAGTTCAATTGCTTCTGTCGGCGCTGCCGGCTTTCTGCCCAGCTTTGACATAAATTTAGAGAACTTAGACGGCGTTTCTTTTTCAAAATCAAGTGCCGGAACCTCCTTTGTTCCGGTTCCGAACATTAATTTTCGAAACTCGTCAACAGGCATACTGCCGCCGTTAGCCGCAAGAAATTCATCAAGATATTTAGTAATACAATTTACAGACTTAGGATCCAACCGCTGAGATGTTTTACCGCCTGTGGTAATTAAATTCATAACTTTTGCGGCATCATCCCTTGCCCAGTAATAAAAATATAAAGAGCCCAAATCTCTTACAAGAATATCCAGAGTTTCTTCTTTTCGGCGTGCGTTCAAGCCTCTTCCGCCGGAAATACCTATATCCGTACCAAGAAGTTTACCCAGGTTAGTATTTTCGATAAAATTAGTAAATGTATTTAAGCCAGCCAGCCCTTTAAAAGACGGAGATTCATTTTTTACCTGCTTATCTCCGGCAGTAAGAGGTGCCGTTTGCTCTTGTTTTTCCGCTTTTTTCTTATTAATAGCCCTTGATAAAGCCTGATTAAATTTCGGAACCGCAAAACCTATAAATAAATCTGCCAGAACAATTGCAGAAATAACTTTTACACCTTTAATAATTGAAATCTTATTTGCAGAAAAGCCTTTTGGATAATTTGATTTATTCATAAGGAAATTATCAAACGGTCTGCGCATAATATCAGAGCCGACATCAAAACTTACCCCTTTATTCTTCAAAAGTGCACCTATAACTTTATCGCCGAGATAGTTTAAAAATTTTACACCGCCAAGCCAGGTTACTGTTCCGGAGACCTCTTCAATAATCCGCTCTCTGGCTTCCTGAGTACCGCCCCGCTTATATGCCATTCTTGTTCTTCCTGAAATACATAAAGTTTCCTGTGCAATAATAGGAGACAGGTTGTCCGGTCTTGTCAGGGTGGTAACAGCGTTACCTATGGAGTCCATTATCTTTATCGGCATAAATTTCTAACTCTGTTCTTTAATTATTCTAATTGCTATAACATCCCTAAATATTTTTTTTGCTACGATACTCCCAAAAATTTACAAAAGTTAAAAATATCTACACCCTTGCCAGCTTCCGCGGCGTTCAAGCTCACTGTCTATCTTATTAAGCGCATCCAGTTTTTTCCCGAGCCAGCGGGGCGCAACAAGATTTTTTTTCAACCCGTTACCCGCAAGACGATGAATAGTTGTTTGAGCCGGTAATAATTCAAGGTAGTCACAGCAGAGATTTATATACTCATCTTCGCTCATAAAACTCATCTCTCCGCTATTATATAAATCTGCTATTTTTGTACCTTCAAGAGCGCATAACATGTGAATTTTTATACCCTCAGGTTCAAGCGCCGCGACTTTTTTTGCCGTTTCAATCATTTCTTCATAAGTTTCATTAAGTCCCAGTATAAGATGAACACAAATATTTATTCCGTAATTTTTGGTCTTTTCATAAGCTCTTAAAAAGCAGTTGTAATCATGCCCGCGGTTAATCCAATTCAAAGTTTTATCATGCACGCTTTGGAGTCCGTATTCAATCCAGGTATAATAATCTTTTGCATAGCCGGAAATTAGTTTTAGCTTATCCTCATCAATACAATCAGGACGTGTTCCGACAGACAGCCCGACAATATCCGGATGTTTAAGAGCTGCACTGTAAATTTTTTCCAGCTCTGATACAGGTTTATAAGTATTGGTAAACGCCTGAAAATAAGACATAAATTTTTGAGCTTTAAATCTTTCAGAAAGCGTTTCAATACCGGTAAGGATTTGTTCTTCTATACTGATTTTATTGGAATGAGCCTGAGAGAAGCTACCGCCGTCGTCGCAAAAAATACACCCGCAATTAGACAGTGTACCGTCGCGATTCGGGCAAGAAAAGCCTGCATCAAGTGTAATCTTATATACTTTTGCTCCAAACTTCTGTTTTAAATGAGCACTATACTGGTTATAACGTTTGTCCGTACCGTTAAAAAACATTAGTTACGTTCTTGATTTTCATCATTATCATAAATAGGATAAACGTAATGTTCACCGCAATTAGGACAAACAACCTCTTGCTGCTTCCCGTCTTCAAGCTGCGCTACTTCAAACAGAGTTTTGCATCCTGATTGCCCGCATCTTATTGCCCAGGTCGGTCTTACTAATCTTGCCATTATTTTTCTCCTTACATCCTTTTGGTTAAGTACATGGTAACATATTTAATTAATATTTGTAAAGATTTTTTACTCAATATAGCAAAAAAATTTATTACGGGTTTTAATAAGGTATGTTCATACAGAAAATAACATCAAACGAAACTGATTTTGGTTCCCAAAAGCTCACCGGAGCAGCTAAAAAAGCTATAAGAAAAGCATTAAAGCCGGGAGTTAATAATCCGCAACAAACTGTTAAAAGTGTTACAAGTAATGTTTTACCCTATATAACAGCAGCAACAGCCTCCGTTATGGTTATGCCTACCGCATTATCCGAAACTATTAACAATGACTGGTTCAAATTAGGCAAAAATGAAAACGGAGAAATGTTTACACCGGATATTTTTCAAAAAGCATCAGGAATTAATATATTAAAAGGCAACGATGTACTTGTCACAGCTCCTACAGGTACCGGAAAAACAGCTATTGCACACTTTGTTATAAATAAAAACCTCAAAGAGGGCGGAAGAACTTTTTATACAACGCCTCTGAAAGCCCTGTCCAATGAAAAATTCAAAGCGTTTCAAAAAATATACGGAGAAGATAATGTCGGTATTATGACCGGTGATACAAAAGTTAACACTAATGCCCCGATTGTCATAATGACTACAGAAATCTACCGTAATATGGTGTTTGGCGATTATATGGAAGACCGGGGCAAATCTGACGGATTAAAAGATGTTAAAACGGTTATATTTGATGAACTTCACTATTTAGGCGATATTGACCGCGGCGGAATCTGGGAACAGGCTATTATGTTTACTCCTGATGATATCCAGTTGCTTTCTTTATCTGCAACTATTGGCAATAACAGAGTTATTACAGACTGGATGGCAAGTATTAAGGGAATTTCCTCCAAATACGTAACATTTGATAAACACAAGGATAATAAAGAGACCGAAGCTAAAATATTTAAGGGCAGAACCGGAGCCGGCGACAAAACAGGCTGTGTACTTATTGATGTTCCTAAGGAAAACAGACACGTACCGCTTGAATTTGAAATATTTAATGCTGAACCAAGAGCCGGCAAAATAAAATCAGGGCTTTCCAAATCGGAAAAGAAAATTGCAAAGAAAATGAGAAACGGACAACTTCAGTCACTCTCTGCAAGACCTTCAACATCTGCATTTTCTCACCTTATAGACAAACTTTGCGAAGAAGATAAACTCCCTGCAATCTTATTTATTTTTAGCAAAAACAACAGCACACGTGTACTGGACAGATTAAAAACAGAATGCGAATGCTTAAATGACAAAGACGAAATAAAGCAGATTTATGATACCATAAAAGAATATGAAATTAACGGTAAATATTTGGGAGAAGGGCTTGACAGGCAGGCGTTATATAGAGGCTATGCTATTCATAATGCAGGACTTTTACCCAGTCAAAAAGAATTAATTGAAGAGCTTTTCCAGAAAAAATTAATAAAAGTGGTAATTGCTACAGAAACACTCTCTGCAGGAATTAACATGCCTGCCAGAACAACGGTAATAAGCGCTATCCGTAAGCCTTCCGACCACCCTGACGGAGAAGACGGAATGCGTGCACTATCACCTAACGATTTTCACCAGATGGCAGGAAGAGCCGGCAGAAGAGGTATTGATACAATTGGATATTGTTACGCAATAGGGTGTAACCCCAAGCAAAAAAATGTAATAAAATCACTGATAGACTCCGGTGCAAATGATTTAAAAAGCAGCTTTATACCGGATTATTCTTTCCTTGCTAATTATTATTCAATGAGCAATGACGATACAAAACTCAAAGAAATGATGTCAAAATCGCTACAGGTTTATGACACTGATGAAAAAGCCGGGGCAAAAAAGCTGGAACACTTATTTAAACAGATTGAAAAGAAAAAACATGTTTTAAAAACTCTTAAATTTATGAACGAAGATAACACACTGACCGACAAAGGTGAATTATTAAAGCATTTAAACGGATATATACAACTCCCGGTAATAGAGTTTTTAAGCAATGATGCACTGCTTGATATGTCACCTGTTCAGCTTGCCGGATTTTTAGGTTTAATGGCTAACATGGAAAAAGTTACAAATAACAATGATGATGAAACAGAAGAACCGTCTTTAGCCGTTCAGGACGAATTATTAAAATCAGAAATTAAAAATTTAAGAAGTTACTTAAGAGAATATACCGTTGTAACAGGTGAAAAAGTAGCATTGGATACAGATATTGCACAGAATATTTACAGATTTGCCCAATTAAACGCAAAACCTGGTAGTAATTCTGTTAATAACTGGTCATATATGTATAATTTTGACCCGCACAGCAGTATTGAATACGAAGGTCAGTTATTCCGACAAATAACAACAACCATTGACCTTATGAAACAAATTTATGAGATTATTGATAAAGAATTTACAGGAATTCCCGGGTTTGAAAAACAAGCCTATGATATGAGGGTTAATCTGCTCAATGCAATAAATCTCTTAAATCAGGACCCTGTTAAAATATAATTTGACCTGCAAAAATTTTTTCCGGATAATAGGATTACAAGTATGAATACAGATGATAAAAGCAAAATAGACGGGATTTCGGACTTAATAGACAAAGAAATTCACTCAAATGATAAACTTTATAAACCTGACTTTAATCAGAGGACGGGGCGTGAGCTTCTTGCATATTATTTGCAGTCAAAATTTAAACAGGTTCTTGCCTTTGACAGAAAAGCTGCGGTACCAATATTCTCGGAAGTAAAAAGCGATTTTATACAAAAATTTTCAAAGCGGCTTGTAAATAATCCTAAAAAAAGAATTTTAATATCCATAACAGGAGAGTCCGCATCAGGAAAATCAACTATTTGCAGAAGAATACAGGAAGTTGCCATAAAACTCAACATGCCTGTCTCTATTTTTACAACAGATAATTATTTTAACGATATTTCTGCCTTGATAAAACAGTATGTAACTTTTGATAACCTTAGAGATAACGGTTTCGATGTTGATTCACCGAACAACTTTCAACTGGGTTTGCTGCAGGAAGACTTAGAAAAAATCTCATCAGGAGAAGATATTTACAGTCCCGAATACCTGCCAAACGGCACCGGAATTTCCGTTCCGCATTCAAAACCAGTTAAATCCAATAAAGTTGTAGTCGTTGAAGGTATGGCATCAATGTTTATTGAGAATACCGACCTTTTTGATGCCAAAATCTATGTTGAAACAGACGACGAAGTAAGAAAAGGATGGTTTCTTGCACGCGCGGTCAATGAACGAAATCAGGATATGGAAAACGCAAAAAAACACTGGAAATACATTGTTGATGCAGGAAACAAATACATAAAACCGCTAAGACAGGATTGTGATATAATAATTAACGGACTTTCAGGACTTGATTATTTTACGATTATCCTTGAATATATTTATACAATCACAAACAATTTTCAATAATAAGCCTTACCGGAGTCCCCATTTTGCATAAAGATGATTAATAGAATTATTTGTAATTAAGGTCTTGATAACAAAATTCACTTTTTCAAGCAAAATTTTATTTTCTTTTCCTTTTCTAATTCCTACTGCATAAGGCTCTTTAGAGTAGCGTTTATTAAGTATTCTGACCGATTTATCATTCAGCGCATAATTACGCAAAATAGTATCGTCGGAAGTAATCGCTTTTATTGTACCGTCTTTTAACGCCTTGTATGCGTCATTATAGGTTCTGTACCCGAAAACCTTTGCAGTAGGCACAAGTGTTCGCAAATTTTTCTCTGCTGTTGTACCGAATATAACACCTGCATTTTCTCCCGCAAGATCCGAAAGTGCTGTAATTTTACTATCAACCGGCACAAGAACTGTCTGTCCGGCAATAAAATATGAGTGAGAAAAATCAATCAAATCCATTCTTTGCGGTGTAACAGTCATTGTTGCAATGACTAAGTCGACATCCCCGGTCGTGAGTTTAATAAGCCTGTCTGAAGGTGTTACGCTGACAAGTTTAAGTTTATTTTCATCCCTGAATATAGATTTTGCAATTGCCTTTGCAATATCTATATCAAGCCCTTTAAGTGTTCCGTCCGTGTCTTTATAACCAAAAGGTTTTGTATCTTCCTTAACACCGGCAATCAAATATCCTCTTTCAAGTATTGTTTTATAGGTATCCGGCATTTCAAGCTGTTTGCTGTCATAGCTGTCCCACAGGTAAAATCCTGCAACCAGAATAGCTGCCGTTATTATTGCCAGAATTATTAAAACTCTCTTCATATACCAATTAAACCCTATTTACACCATCTTGTAAAGACTAATTTAATCTTCCTGTGTATAACCGAACTCTTTTAAGAGTCTGTCATTTTTTCGCCAATCTTTTTCAACTTTTACGGTAAGTTCAAGATAAACCTTTTTATCAGTAATTTCTTCCAGTTCTTTTCGCGCTTCCGTTCCGATAGTTTTTAACATTGCCCCGTTCTTACCGATTAATATTATCTTCTGGCTTTTTGTTTCACAGTAAATATCAGCGTAAATTCTGTCTATATCTTCTTTTTCTTCATATTTTGCAACTCTTATTGCCACCGAATGCGGAATTTCATCCTGAGTATGCAATAAAATTTTTTCTCTCACAATTTCTTCCGCAACACTGCGCATATTTTCTTCTGTAACAATATCATCAGGATAAAGTTTTTCCCCTTTCGGCAAGGCTCTGAAAATATTTGTAATAAGATCATTCTTGTTTTTGCCGGTCTTTGCGGAGACTCTTAAAATTTGAATATTTTTTTGAAACAGGAGTTTATACGACATTAAATTTTCTTCAAGTTTTTGTGCATTTTTGACTCTGTCAATTTTATTCATAATAAGAATTATATTTGCATTACTATCTTTAAGTAAATTTTCGGCAATCCACTTATCCCCTTTGCCCGCAGGTTCTGACGCATCTACCAGAAATAAAATCAAATCCGCATCAGGAACGGCAACTTTAGCTTCATCCAAAAGGTATTCTCCGAGTTTATTAAGCGGACGATGAATTCCCGGAGTATCAACAAAAATAATTTGTCCGCGCTCATCCGTATAAATCCCTTTTATCCGTTTCCGTGTAGTCTGAGCTTTATCGGTAGTGATAACAATTTTTTGACCTAATATCTGATTTAGTAAGGTTGACTTACCTACATTAGGACGACCTATAATTGTTACAAAACCGCATTTCATCTTTTTCTCCTTGCTTTATTAAGTTCTATTTTACTATAATAACCGGTTTGTTGTAAAATCGTTTTATGAAAAAACTTGTACTTGCATCAAAGTCACCTCGGCGTAAACAAATTCTATCAAATTCCGGACTTGAATTTACAATAATACCGTCCAACTATGATGAAAAAATGCCGGGCGGAGAATTTAAGCCTGAGATGATTTCAGAACTTGCATTTAGAAAAGCTGAAGAAACAGCTCTGCGATGCGATAAAAATTCTGTTATCCTCGGAGCTGATACCGTTGTTGTTCATAAAAACCATGTTCTCGGCAAGCCCAAAACAAAACAAGACGCGTATAATATGCTAAAAGAACTATCCGGAGATACACACTATGTTGTAACGGGAGTTTGCCTGATTGACAATTCAAACAACAACATTTACAAAACCTACGTAATTACATACGTTACATTTAACTATTTATCTGATGAAATGATTAATTATTACATTGAGAACTTTAATCCGATGGATAAAGCCGGTGCGTACGGAATACAAGAATTACCTGAAGGATTTGTCAAAACAGTTAACGGAGAATTTGATAATGTTATAGGACTACCCGCCAAAGAAGTTATAAAACTTCTTAATAACACCGGTATAACAACTATTTCCCGCTGATTGACTTTAAAATATTATTCGCATTCTCTGCATTTTTTGTTACAAGTTTCAATTCAACACGGCGGCTTTTGTCGTAATCTTCTTTACCGTCCGCTTTTAATACGGGATTATTATAGCTGCACCCTTCTACAAACAAAATTTTCTCCAAATCTTTAAAATACTTTTTATCATAACCTGTTTGAGGAATATAAGATGCAACGGAATACGCACGTTTAAGACTCAGTTCCATATTCTTCATATATTGTGCTTCTTCACTGTTTAAACCGGCAAAACTCTGTGAATCTGTGTGTCCCTGAATAATTAATCCTGTTATTTTTCCTTTGTATTCATCATTACCCAGTATTGTTTCGACATACACAGGAATAAATTTGTTTAAATATTCTTTCCCTTTATCGGAAAGCTCCCAGCTATTGACATTAAACAGTTCCAAATCCGAAATTTTTACAACACCGGAATACAAATCAACTGACGCATCAATATTTTGTGCCTTCAATTTTTCTGCAAGCTGCTCATTAATATTGCCGGTAACTGCCTGCTCCCTTACTTTTTCAAAATAATTTGAAGTCGATGAGTAAAAGAATAAAATCATAAAAACAAGTACAAGCCCCAACATAAGGTCTGTCATTGTTATCCAAAAGATATTTTCTTCGTTTTGATTTCCGCTTCCGGATTTAAATCTCATCATACTTACAGCACCTAGAACAGTTTATCAATAATATCAGTATTCCCTTTATTCTTTCCGGCAACCGCCTCTTGCAATTTATTCAGGCTGTAAACAATATTTTCTAAATAAGGCAGCACACCTTCCGTTATATTTTTATTCAAAACTCTGCTCATAGCCTCCGGCAAAGTATTTGCCATTAACGTTTCATTTCCTGACTTACTTTTTGTTTCCTTTAAAATATCCAGCAAAAATCTTTCCGAAGTTCCGATATCAAATAAAGTTCCAAGCTGTGTCTGGATTTGAATAACCTTTGAACGGCAAAGAGTATTATACATAATTTTTTCCAGAGCCATAAAAAATAAAGAACAACCGACAGCAAGAACAGAACAAATTGCCGCAAGCTGTATATTAAATATCAGGTTATTCATTGAAGACGCCATATTTTCAGTATCGGCAAAATCCAGCGAAGAAAAAGCGTACGTTATTTTCATAAATGTAAAAAACGGTCCAAGCCCTGTCAGAATTGTAGGAAAGATTTGTATAAATCTATAATTTATTTTAGAAGTAATTAACGATTCTTCATTAAAGAAATACGAAGAGTCGCAGGTAATATAGATTGAGTTATTAATATCCGAAATATTTTCAACACGTGCGTCTGATTCCGAATTAATATATATTTTTTCTGGGAAAATAACAATTTTCTTAAACTCTGTCCAGATACTGTTTGTAAATTTATCGGCTTGAAAATACTCATCAAGCTCTTTAAACCTGTATAAAAGTTCTTGTTTCTTATATTCCGAAAATTTCTGATAAAGTCGTTGAAGATTTTTAGAAATATAACAGTATTTCACGACAGTATAAATCAACAATACAAGAAAAACAGACAAAATTATAATTACAGCGGGCTCACATAATATTCTTATTATATCCATTTATTAAAAATACCTCCGACAAAAAATCGGTTTATAACCGATTTTAAAAGATTTATTTAACTTTTGACAAATTTGCTTTAATCCCCTGAGCCAAATCATGTCTTCCGCTTTTTTCATATATTGCGCTCATTGTTTCAAGGAATTTAACATTATCAATATTGGGCTGCTGTTTTGAAACCGGTGAAACCTGCTGCGGAGACAATGTCTGCTCAACAGCTGCAGATACCGCAGCATTTGCACTTTGAGGCATAATATCAGACATCTTATTTATACCGGTCATTCCTTTATGCACAGGAGAGGACACCGCTTTTTTAGCATTGTTAATTGGTGTATTTACACCCGTGCGGCGTGTCTCGTAAGGATTTTTATTAACATTTCTGTATGCATTTAAGCCGTAGTTCAAAGTTGTATAAGGCTTTTCTGTAGAAGATGTAAAGTTATTGGTAACAGGTGTTTGCATCGGTTTATACAGATTAATTTCTCTATCTGCAAGGCTTTGTGCAAGACCGACTTTAATTTCTTCAGTTTCTTTTGTACGAATTAATCTTATTGCCGCAAAGAGAATTATACCCAGCAGACCAAAATTAATGATTCCGCGATTAGTCTTGTTACCATAGATATTTTTGATTAAGTTAACAATTTTTTGTCCGACAGGCGGGAAGGAAGGAGAGTAAAATTCTTCTTCCACATCAGTACTAAACACCGGTTCATAAGTTTTCATCGGCTTATTAAGAATAATCTCTTGTTTTGCTTTTGATTGAGCATTAACCGGCGGAGTAAGAGAATCAAATGTAACTGTAGAGTGTTCAACATTATCGCCTTTTACACGGATTTCAAGTTCATTGTTATTTTTAGGCGTAACAAGAACACTGTCAATATCTGCAGTACCGTTGTAGACTGTATTAAGCATCTCTGATGCTCTTATTCCTTTCATTGAAAGAAGAATTGAACCGTCTTCCTCAACCTCTTTTTTAACATCTACAGCCTTATCAGATATCAGTACAATATTATAACTATCTTTTATTGGTTCTATTTGTATCGTTTGCAAAACATTTTCATCAGCGAACGCAACAAGCGCGCTTAAAAACATACTCACTATCAAAAACGATTTCTTCATCTCTCTCTCCCTGTTGTAAGAATATCATTATTACATGCCCGCATACATCAATCATAAGGTTGAATTTTATATTAATCCTTTGGTCAATATAAAATAGATAATTTT
>CASELB010000122.1 GCA_949288685.1 uncultured bacterium | reverse complement strand
TTTGAAACAATACCGGACAACTATAAAAATTTATCTCTGGCGCTCGGTTTTTTTGACGGGGTACACAGAGCGCACAGGAAAGTTATTACTAACGCAGTAGAATATGCCCGGAAAAACCATATCAAATCGGCGGTTATTACATTCAACACACACCCGGCAGAAGCAGCAGGAAAAGAGGTTAAATATATTACAACTATTCATACCCGCGATACACTTATTAAAAAATTAGGTGTTGACTATATTTTCAGCATTGATTTTGATAAAAAGTTAATGGAAATTTCTCATACAGATTACCTCAACGCGCTTGCAGAAAAATTTGCACCGCAGGCTGTTACAACGGGGTTTAATCATACTTTCGGAAAATCGCGCCTCGGAACTGTTGATTTTCTTAAAAAAAACAGTACAAAATACGGATATAAATATTTTATAATAGAGCCGGAAGAAATTAACGGAGAAATTATTTCCTCATCTATAATACGCAAAAAACTTGCAGAAGGAGATATAGCAGGCGCAAATGAAATGCTGGGACATCCGTTTGAATTTAGCGGAAAAGTTATTTACGGCAATCAAATAGGCAGAACTATCGGGTTTCCGACCGCAAATGTTGTCTATCCGGATATACTTGTTACAATACCCTATGGTGTTTATTCCGTTACAATAATGGTTGATAATACTAAATACAAAGGTTTGATGAATTTCGGAGTTAAGCCGACTATTGACGACAGAAATAAAGTTCCCGTTGCAGAAGTTCATATTTTAAATTTTAATAATGATATTTACGGCAAAACAGTTAATATAAATGTAGAAAAATCAATAAGAGCGGAGAAAAAATTTGCCTCTCTTGAAGAATTAAAAAAACAGATAACAAAGGATTTAAAAGAATGTTAAAAGTAATAATAGTCGGATACGGTGAAATGTTTACAAATTTAATAGCAGGAACGCTTGACGCAGGCTGCGAGATTGTTGGAGTTTTAAGAGGCGACCGCAGGAACTATTGTCCGTTTATTCGCAAAATCCGTGATAGTATAATTCCGTCACTTGATTACGCTTATATAAGGAGTTACAACCTGCCGGAGATTAAAGCCCGCAGTATTAACAGCAAAGAATTTAAAGATGCTGTCTTAAAACTTAATCCTGATGTAATTCTTATTGGTTCGTGGGGTGAAAAAATAAAGAAAGAGATTTTTTCAATCCCGCGTCTTGGAACAATTAATGCCCATCCGTCGCTTTTACCGCTTTATCGCGGTGCAAATCCTTATTATCAGGTAATTAAACACGGAGAAGATTTAAGCGGAATAAGCCTTCATCTTGTTGACGAAAACTATGACAGCGGTGTAATTCTCTTTCAGCGCGGGGTGGAGGTTCTGCCGGATGATACGGGAGAAAGCCTTAAAAAACGTACGGTACTTGTTACCCGCGGGGCTGTTTTTGAACTCTTAAACAAACTACAGGATGATGTAATAATTCCGCTTACTCAAATAGAAGAACGCGCAACTTATTATTCATCAAAAGACATGGAAGTAATGCTGGATTTCAGAAAACCTGCGGAACAAATCTACGCACACATACGCGCAATACACCCGTGGGGTAAAACTTTTTTTGCAGCAGGAAAAGAATTCCTGTCACCCGACCCGCATAAAACTTATATACTTGATAACAATACTTCTTATCATACTCCGGGAAATATTGTTGAAATCTCTCCGCAAACACTCGGTGTAACAATTGTATGCGGTGATAACAGATTGATTAAATTTGAAAATGTTAAATTATACAAAAAAGAGTTGTTTACAAAATTCTTTCTAAAAAAATTAAGAAATAAAATGATAAGTAATGGAAAATAAAAATATATCACCCTGAGGGGGTAAATGACATGTCACCCCGAACGAGCCGGGAGGAGGATGTAAGGCGAAGCCGTATCCGTTTATAGCGAGGCGGTTTCAGGATGACAGATTTCAGTTGTAAATTTGTAAATATTTACCCCGAAATATTAAATTTTCTTGGCATTATGAATATATATACACCATAAGTGTATTTTGGTGCATAAATGGCGGAACGCATTAAATTTTACCGGTTATACTATATTTTATGATAATATTATTTTATGAAAAAAGCGATAGTAGCTATGAGCGGCGGGCTGGACAGTTCTGTTACGGCTTTATTATTACAGAAAAGCGGTTATGAAGTTATCGGGATTACCGGATTGATGCTTGGTACTCCCGCGGCAGAAGCGGTTTGTGTTAATGCTAAAGCTGTTGCGGATAAACTCGGTATAGAACACCATGTTGTTAACGTGGTATCTGAGTTTAGTATGGAAGTTGTTTCATATTTTGAAAAAACATATAGTGCCGGTAAAACCCCTAACCCTTGTATTCAGTGTAATAAGTTTATTAAATGGGGCAGGCTGTTTGATATTTCTATGGCGAAGTTTGGGGCTGATATTTTTGCAACAGGACATTACGCCGAAATCCGTTGTATTGACGGGGTTTATAAACTATATCCGGCAAAGGATGAGAAAAAAGATCAGCTTTATTTTTTATACAGGCTGGAACAAAAAGTTTTGGCTAAGACAATGTTTCCGCTTTATAACTACCGTAAAACAGAAATCAGAAAAATTGCGGAAGAATATGATTTGCCTCCGAAATCCGCTAAAGAAAGTCAGGATATATGTTTTATTCAAAAACCCTGTACAACAAAGAAATATCTTCTCGATAAATTTGGAACGGCAGAAGGTACATTTGTTGAAAAATCAACAGGTAAAATCATCGGAAAACATAACGGTTTTTATCAATACACAATAGGACAAAGGAAAGGTATCGGTATTGCATACCCTTATCCGCTCTATGTTCTTGATATTGATGCGGAGAAAAATATTGTATATCTTGGCAGAGAAGAAGAAAATTACTCACAATCACTAAGCCTGAAAAATGTAACTTTTTCATATCCTGTTGAAGATAATTTTAGGGCTTTAATAAAAGTCAGATACAATATGGAGGCAAAGCAAGGGTTTGTTGATATTGCGGAACAAAAAGTATATTTTGATGAACCGGTTAATTCAATTACTCCGGGGCAGGCGTGTGTATTTTATTCTCCTGCAGACGGACATTTAATCGGCGGCGGCGAGATTATGAAAGCGTTGTAAATAATTCTATATCTTAAAATATAATATTTATTTTTATTTCCCCACTGTACAAATCTGAAAAAAAGTATATAATCTAATTATGAAGGTTATTACAACTAAAGAACTTAATAACTATAAAATTCTGCCTTTTGATGTCTATGTGAACGAAAATGAAAAACTTTTTTCTGCAGGCGAGGTTTTGACCCCGGGGAAATTAATTTCTTTGCGGCAGTATGATACGATTTATGCTCAGGAAATACAGGAAATAACGCCTGAAAAAGAACAGCCGCAGGAAACCGGCAAGGTAAAACTTGCGTATGATTTTGACTATGATTCATTAAACATTATGGAGGTCAATACTCCTATTAATAAAGGTTCTATTCTTGATACCGAAACTCAAATACGTATCAAACTGTATTTCATGAAAATACTGGAATTATTGAAAGCGGAGGCATTTGAAAAAGCCTTTAATCATGCGCAGGCACTTGTGAATATTCTTGAACAAACTATACTTGCGCCGTCAGAAGAAGTAAAAAAAGGTTCACAGCTCAGGTTTCTGGGTGAGTATGAAGTATGCCATTCCATTAATGTTTCAATATTTTCAGGGTTAATCGCAAGGCGGCTGGAACTTGATAGTTTGGAATGCCGGAATATAACGCTTGCCGGATTATTGCATGATATCGGAAAACTTTATATAGAAGGTATTAAAAACGAAAATTCATTGGAAACACTGGTTTCTGACGCAATGAAACAGCATGTAATATTAGGGTATAATCTTTTAAAGCAATATAATATGCCGGAAACAGTTTGCATGGCGGTTCTTGAACACCATGAAAATAATGATGGCTCCGGCTATCCGCGCGGGATTTCTAATGATTGGATTGTAAAACCCGCACAGATATTGAGTGTATGTAATTATTTTGATAATCTTGCATTTAATAAAACGCCGATACATATTTTCAATACAAGAGATGCACTTAAAAGAATGCTTGAACTGGGTACTGCTAAATTTGCCGCAGAAATACTGTATACATTTGTTCACATGTTTAGTTATAACGATACTGAAAACTTTGAGAATATGACAACTTTCTAAATTCCTATCCTTAACGGATGATTTTTTAAATCCAATCATTATAATAAATGATATGAGGAAAGTTTTGTCTTTGATTATAGGGCTTATAATTTTATCGGCGCCGGCATATTCATGGTGGTGGTCTAAGAATGACGACCGTCCGGTTTCTGACAATGTTATGGATAATCCGGGATATAAAGGAACTTTGCCGGATTTGGAAAAAGATTATAAACTTCCTGATGAAAAAGTAGTCACACCTATTTATGAGGCGGATGAAGATTTTACGGATCCTTCAACGCTAAAGCCGGTACCCAGAAATAATCCGGCTTTTGTTAACATTATTCTGAAATCTGACAAATCTTCGTCATATTTAAACGATGTAAACGATATGATAGGATATGTTGAAAAACTTATTGAATCAATAGAAAATCAGGAGTCTGACCAGCTTTTTATTGCTAAAGCAAGAATATTTAAGTTTAAAGTTGACCATTTAAAAAAGGTATATGACGGGAAGTCTGAAAGTTATTTTGCAAGTTATAAACAACTTCAGAAAACAGGCGCTCATACAGATGCAATTGCAACATTAAGACAGGAAGCTGTTACATATAAAAAATACCTTGCTTACCAGACAACAGGCTCGGTATATAATCCGGCAAATATTGCGCAACAGCTCGAATATTTGCTTGCAGAGTTACAGGATACACTTATGATATTAAAGGATGAGAGATGATGGAACTTAACAGTTATATTGAACATACACTTTTAAAACAGGACGCGAGGAAAGAAGAGATTTTAAAACTGGCAAGGGAAGCGAAGGAATACGGGTTTAAAGGTGTTTGCGTTAATTCGTGTAATATAGAAATTGTTAAAACGGAACTGGAAGGCAGCGGAGTTAGAGTGGTTTCTGTAATAGGTTTTCCGCTGGGAGATTGTACTACGGCAGCTAAAGTTTTTGAGACAGAGGATGCAATCCGGCATGGCGCTGATGAGATAGATATGGTATTAAATACGGGGCGGCTCAAAGACGATGATTTTGAGTATGTCAGGAATGATATAAGTCTTGTAAAAAAAGCCTGCGGGGAACATATTTTAAAAGTTATTCTGGAAACTGATTTGTTATCAAAAGAGGAAATTGTGCTGGCATGCAAACTTGCGGTGGAAGCGGGTGCAGATTTTGTTAAAACGTCAACGGGATTTGTAAAAGGCGGTGTTGGCGCAAAGGCGGAAGACGTAAAATTGATGTATGAGACAGTAAACCCTTATGGGTTGCGGGTAAAAGCATCCGGTGGGATTAGAGACAGAGCAGCGGCAGAAGAGATGATTGAAGCGGGCGCGTCCAGACTCGGTACATCAAGCGGTGTTGCTATTGTTAGCGCAAATTCTTGAGTGGTAAGGGGTAAAGGGGGTAAAGGGGTAAA
>CASELB010000121.1 GCA_949288685.1 uncultured bacterium | reverse complement strand
GCTTCACAAGATATTTGCAAAAAATTAAATTGTAGATTTATTAATGATAACGGTTCCAAACAACCGTCCAGTATAAGGTTTATTGCTTCAAATGTTAATCTTAAAGAGTTCTTATCATATATTCTGGACTTAGACAAAGACAGAAACGCAACAAGCGGAGGTGTTATTGACGGACAAATTCATCTTTCTACTGCTTGTACATGGGATAAAGATTGGGCGCTAACGCCTTTATTCAAAGCCGCTGTAGCATCCGGCACCTTAAAAAATACTGATACTTCCTATTTTCAGATATTTACAATCCCGGGGATGCCGGACGCTGTTGCATTTAACTGTCCACGATTTCCGGAAATTGCAGAGTACAGCGACCTCTTTAAAAATTCACAGCTAATAATTGAGACAAGAAAAGCTATTTTACGGTTAATGGAGTTTTGCAAAGCCAATTTCCCTGGGTTTAAGGATGCTTATATTTCTTCTATTGCTCCGTTAGTCGGGGTCAGAACATCTGAGCGCGCATTAGGAAAATATATTTATACGATTGAAGATTTAAAGAGCGGTAAAGAATTTAAAAATCCTGTTTTACTTTCTGATTACCCAGTTGATGTACATTCTGATAAAAAAGAGGGGGCAAAACTTGAAAAGGTAATGAAACAATATCAGCTTCCGATTGAATCTCTAATTTCGGCTGATTATGATAATTTGTATTTTGCAGGACGTTCCGTTAGTTGTGATTTTTATTCACAAGCTGCATTGCGGATAATTCCTTCCTGCTTTTCTATGGGGGAAGGACTTGCAAAATATTTAGCTAATTTGTCTAATTTATAATTTCGCTAAGTATTGTATCCTCATGTCAGGAGGAACTTTTTATGCAACTTGCTAAATCTGAAACTTTACAAAACCTTGTAAATGCCTTTGCCGGTGAATCACAGGCAAGAAACAGGTATACTTTCTATGCAAAAGAGGCGCTTAAGGAAGGGTATAATGAAATTTCTGATATCTTTGCCGAAACAGCTTCAAATGAACTCGAGCATGCAAAAATATTTTATAAATTCATACCCGATGAACACTATAAAATCAATGCAACATATCCCTTTTTCTTAGGCAAAACTTATGATAATCTGCTGGCGGCATCTGATGCTGAACACGAAGAATGGTCTGTTATTTATAAGCATTCGGCGGAAGTTGCAAAAGAAGAAGGGTTTAAAGAGATATCAGAAGCATTTACATTGATTTGCGATATTGAAAAATATCATCAAAACAGGTATTTAGAACTGGCTAAACTTGTGAAAGGGAATGAAGTATTTGCCAGAGATTACGAAACCCAGTGGATTTGTATGAAATGCGGGTACCATACAAAAAGTAAAGCTGCACCTTTAGTCTGCCCGGTTTGTCATCACGAATATAATCATTTTCAGGTTCTGTGTGATAAATATTAGGCTGTCATAAACAGGTTATTTGCTACATTTGATGGCAGCATTGCAGACCAATCCCTTTGCGGTGTATAGTTCATAAATTCATTTCCTACAAACCCTGTGGGATTATACGGGTTTACTAAAGGACTTGGCTGCATAGTCATAGTTGCCGGATTATTATATGTTGTGTTTGTTGTGGTTTGTGTGGTTCCTGTTGATGTTTGTGTTGCAGGAGTTTGCGCTGCCGCCGTCTCTGTTGTAGCTTGTGCTAAATTTATCCCGAATTTTTGTTCATAAATCGCAACTAGTTGATTTAAAACATCATTAATTGGTGCCATTTGCGCACGAACCGCCGCTTCTGTTTCTTTATCTTTTTCATCTGTTGAGTTTTGAACGCTGGCAAGAATTTGACCTGCTTCTTTTAAATAATTATTATATAATACTATTTCTTGTTCAAGTGCGGCTTTTGCTTCCGGAGTTTTATCAGACGGCGAAAGCATACTTGTTATTCTTTTATCTTTTACTATATTATCTTCACTAGGAATAAGTTTATCGTAACCTGTTTTCAAAAGGCTTGATGTGAATCCGCCGATTGCAAAACCGAGCGCACTTCCGATGGCACCTCCTACAAATGTTCCGGCGCCCGGAATTATAGACCCGATAAGAGCACCTATTTTTGCACCGGCAGCCATACCCGCAACATAACCGGCACACCCGGTTGCAACTTTTCCTGTTGATTTTACCAACTGCCTTACCCCGGTTCCTGTATCCTGTTGAAATGCTTGCCATACAACAGGTGCTTCTTGCATTAACTCTAAGAATAATATTGCAATACGGTTATTTTTATACGCTTTGGTCAATTCGCCAAGAACTGTCGGAGATTTGGTTCCTGCTTTAGCAAGCACCTTCGTTACCGGAGATTTCCAGGTTGTACTATTATTTAAAAGTTCAAAATATTTTTTATTTAAGGATGCAAGTTGTGCCTTTGAAACACTGCCCGCATTTTGTACCATTTTAAATTCATTTTGTAAAGTCTTTATATCTGCTTCTAAGAATGGATTTTTAGTTTTAATTCTATCTGTAAACGCTGAAACCTCATTAACACGTATCATTCTGTATTTGTTTGCTTGAGCAGCTTTACCTGTCAAATTTTTATCAAGAGCAATACCTTTTATTTCTCCGGAATTACAAAGTAACGGATACGCAGTGCCTAAAAGAAGTGATATAGGTGAGAAATTATCCCAGATGCTTACATCCTTCACACGACCGCGAACAACATCGTAGGACTGTTCCAAATTTTCTCTGGTCACAGCATTATTAGACCCTATTCCGTTTATCCTAATTTCTTCGTTTCCCATAATAAGCCCTATT
>CASELB010000120.1 GCA_949288685.1 uncultured bacterium | reverse complement strand
CCTTTTACAATGCTTCGCATTGTGGGGTTCTCGTCCCATTAAAAAAGCGCTTTCGCGCTCCTTCTTTATTAGCGGGAGACGGGACTCGAACCCGCGACATTTTGCTTGGGAAGCAAACATTCTACCACTGAATTACTCCCGCAACCCATACGCCAATTCTAACATAAAAAAACTTTTACAACAATTCTACAAAAAATCAGATATATTCCTTATATAACTATGTTCCCTTAAAACATGCCTCAATATATTAATAAAACTTAAAAATTTGCCAATATAAGTATTGCAATTTTTTACACTTTGATGTATAATGCATAGGTCAGAGGTCTAAGTGTAGGAGAATCTATTATGGCAACCGTAACTCCGGTGAGCTTTGGATTAATAACTCCAAAGTATACACCACACAATTCTAAACAACAAAATACAAATACTCAATTTGCAGCAACATCCAAGTACTCAACCGATGTTGTTCCTAACCAAAAATCAGCTCTCGCTGTTTTGCTTACATCTGCAATGCTTTGCACTGTTGCAATCGTTAATCTCATTAAAGCCGGGAGGTAATACTACTCCCTCCCCGGCATAAGCGGGCTTTTTGCCTTTTTCTTTTTACATTTTAACCTTTTTTCGCCTCTGATTTAGTGTAAAAAATACAGCCATCCTAAAAAAATTTGTTTTTACAAAAATATACATTTGCGAGCATTTTAAAGTATTTTACTATAGAATATATACAAGTAGTAATGGAAGTACCGATTTAATGATGGACACGTTTGAACTGACAAATTACAATTTCTATTCCTCAAGACTCGATATGGAATTGATTTCCAATATTGTGGATGCGCTTAAAGAAATTATCAAAGAAGATAAAAAAGAAAAACAACCACTGTTTCTTAAAATATCTGATAACTTTATTATGAATATCGCAAGAAAAGTTGTTCAGGAAAAGAAAAAAACATTTTTAATCGGCATAACAGGAGAAAGCGCCTCCGGCAAAACTGTTTTTGTAGATAATACAATTGCTGCCTGTATAAGAGATAAACGTGAAGGTATTTACACTGTTATTCGCTGCGATGACTACTACAAAGATACATCTAAAGAACTTATTGAAGCCGGCAGCTACGAAGAACTATTTAAAACCGGGTTTAGTTTCGATACACCGGATGCAATAGATTTAGCCCTAATGAAAGAACACATGAAACAACTAAAAGAAGGCAAAACTGTTGTCTCCCCCAAATATGATTTCAAAACCTGCGTTTCTGACCCCAACGGCGACATCAAAAAACCCGCCAAAGTTATCTTAACAGAAGGGTTGTACGTGCTTAATGAAGATGTGCGCGATATTTTAGATATTAAAGTGTATGTATTTACACCTATTGATGTTATAAAAGAACGCTGGTATAAACGCGCCGTAACCCGCGGCAAAACAGGAGCTGCCGCTGATATGCAATTTGCGGACGTGAACGCAACTGCACAAAGATATATACGACCAACTTACCAGATTGCAGACTGTGTTATTAATGGCATGGTCGATAAAGAATACATAAAAGTTATTACTGACAAAATATTCCAAAAACTTTACGAAATTTGTGCCTAAACTAAAATGCTTATTCATCTTCATAAGCCGGCATTGTCGTAATATATTCCGTTGTAAACTTATATACTTCCATACTCTTTGAAAAATAGTCCTTATAAAATCCTGCTTTTTCTTTTAATGAACACCAGAATAATTTTTTGTCAGGAAGCTGCTCCCAAACTACAGGTAAATAAACCCCGCGTTTACCTTTATCCATTATTATTATCCCGTAAGGGTAAATCTTTGATAACAAATCCTGCTCATCTTTAAAATTAATTCGCTCCGGTTCTGACAAAATAGAAATAGAAATATTTATATCATTATACTCTTCCGGTCTTAACGGGTTAAAACGAGGGTCAAAAAATGCTGCAGACTGCGCATTTGCCGTAATATCATTGATTAATGGCTTGTCAGAATAAATTGAACCGATACACCCGCGCAAATGCCCCGTAATTTCAAGAGTGACAAAAGACGCACCATATTGCTGCAAAACTGCCGGCGGATACTCCGTTGTATACTTCTGCCCTTCAAAACCCGCAATTATACTTTTTTTACATTCATCTATTAAATAATCAGAATAATATTTGCTTATAAATTCTGTTTTCTTCCCCTCATAAAGCATCCAGGAACCATACCCGACAACTTTATCCTTACTGCCCGTAATATCCCCTGAATTATACATTTCAAGCCGCAGCACATCAAACCCGTGCTTATGCGCAAAAGAAGTCAACGCACATACACCCGTCCCGCCGCAAGCCTGCTCTTGTGCAAATTTCTCAATATGTCCTGTCTCTATCATCCACGCTGTATAATTATCCGTCTGACGCGCAATATTATCAGGGTGATAATGGCTTAAGTCTGATGAAATAACAAAACTTGCACAATTCCAATATTTTTCAATCAGTCTTACTATCTCATCTATAGCACACCTTCCTACCAGAACAGGAATAATTTTTACTTTATGCAAACCTTTAAGCAAATTAGCAGCATTAATTATCTTTGTATTATTTGTATAATACTGAATAAAAGGAATCTGAACCTCTACTGAATGCTCCTCCTCAAATGGCGTATTATTTACATAACACCCAAATTCATCTTGAATTTCCTGCACAAAAGTACGATTAACCTCTATACAGCCAAACGGTGTCTCAAATTTATCATACTCCGGCAATGCAAAACCTTGAAAATCATAATGATGCGATGGCGCTATAATAAAAACATTCTCGCTGAACCTTAAATGCTCATATCCATAGTTCATTGCATGACCTGAATACTGATATCCTGCATGCGGAACTATTATACCCTTTGATTTATAAAAAATCTCTTTTCCGCTCGCAAATTTTTTTATCAATTCTGCAAGTTCGCCCATTTCTGAAGGATAAAATAATCCTGCTACATTCGGAGATTTTATTGTTGAATTGTTCATACGCAAGCATTATTATACAATAAATCTGTAAATGATTAAAGTTATACGCACATTATTGAAAATTATATTTAAAATCATCACAGTTAAAAGCTATTTAAAAAGGCGATTTGCAAATGCAAATCGCCTTCTTTAATAATTGCCCTTGGCCAGACTTGAACTGGCACTGAGGTTGAGCCCCAATTGGATTTTAAGTCCAACGCGTCTACCGATTCCGCCACAAGGG
>CASELB010000119.1 GCA_949288685.1 uncultured bacterium | reverse complement strand
TCTTGGTATGATAACGAAATGGGTTATTCTACAAGATTAGCAGAAACTACCTTGATGGTTGCTTCTAAATTATAATCTTTACCGGATTTAAGGATAAAAGGAGACTTCCTGTTTGGAGGTCTCCTTTTTTTACAATGTAAATTTTTGTTGTAATATTTTGAACTTAACTTCTTTCTATTGTTTAATATAGTTAGGAGGAGTAATGAAAGAGTACGATAACGACAAAAATATTATAAATATTTTTGCATCACACCATAATAAGAAAAATGAGGGCAAAAACGAAAATATAAGGTATTTTGCAGGCTTTAATTATGTAAAAATTAATAAGGATAAAAACGGTAACAGGTTTAATAAAGAACGCTTGATTGCGTATGCTGAAAAATGCCATTATGTAGTTAGTGTTATGAGGGAACTTGACGGGGAGGTTTGGCTTTATAATTACGATGTTACAAATGATGAGCTGCCGGACTTTTTAAAAGCCTTTGAGAAAAACACTTTAAATGGTAAAATTATTGAAATAGAGAAATATTTTCCTGAGGATTTAGCCTGAATGAGCTGCAAATTTCATGATTTACACGAAGCCCTGTTTAATTGTAATAAGCCTTATCAATATGTTGGCGGGGAAATTCTTGCTGCTAACAAGGATTTTGATAGTGCTAAACTCCGTTTTGCTTTTTTGTTTCCTGACAAGTATGAAATCGGCGTGAGTAATTTAGGTGTCAGAATTTTATATGATTTAATAAACAGACATCCTGATTTTATGGCTGACAGAGCGTATGCACCCGAAACGGATTTTAAACCCGAATTGCTGTACGGGCTGGAAAGTAAACGCCCTCTTAAAGAATTTGATATTGTTGGGTTTTCACTCCAGTATGAATTATCATACCCTACGGTGCTTAAACTCCTTGATATGAGCGACATTCCATATATTTCATCAGATAGAGATGAAAATGCACCGATTATTATTGCAGGCGGGCCGTGTACTTACAATCCTCTTCCTATGTCAAAATTTATTGATGCGTTTGTTATTGGTGACGGAGAAAAGGTTAATCTTGAAATATGTGAGAGTGTATTGAAAAATAAAACTTTATTGAGAAGTGAGCGAATAAAAAAACTTTCAGAGATAGATGGTGTGTGGGTTCCTGCATGCGGTAAGGAGAAAAGAATAAAAAAATGTGCTGTGCCGCTGGAAAATGAAACCGCTCTAACATCTTATCCCATACCTTTTTCGACATCTGTTCATGACAGAGCAATTGTAGAAATAAGGCGCGGATGCGGCAGAATGTGCAGATTTTGTCAGCCGGGACACGTTACTCTTCCTGTAAGGGAGCGTGAAGCGGAGGATATTATAAAAATTACTAAGGAATTGGTACGTAATACGGGGTATGACGAATACTCACTGCTCTCACTTTCTTCAAACGATTATTCTAATATTAAAGAGGTTATAAAAGAGCTAGGTGTAGAGTTTAATAAAAAGAAAGTGTCAGTTTCTCTTCCTAGTCAGCGAATTGACGGATTTAGTCTGGAACTTGCAAATCTTGTGCAATCTGTCAGAAAATCTACAATGACGCTTGCGCCGGAGGCAGGCAGTCAGAGACTGAGAAATGTAATAAAGAAAAATATTTCAAAACAGCAGATACTTGATGCGGTATTTACATTGTATGAAAACGGCTGGTCGAGGCTAAAATTTTATTTTATAACGGGGCTTCCGACTGAAACAAAAGAAGATTTGGACGAAATGGCGGAACTCTTGAATGAGATTAAAAACGGGATAAGACGAATTAAAAAAGAAAAAGGCTTAAAACACGGTTTTGATATTGTCTGTACCTTGTCTATTTTCGTACCGAAACCGTTTACACCGTTTCAGTGGTGCCCGCAGAAGGATTTAGATACAATAACGGAAAATATACACTATTTAAAAGATAGAACGGCGCATATTAAAGGATTAAAAATTAATTATCATGAAAAATATATTTCGTTATTGGAAGCAGTCCTGACACGCGGGGATGAATCGCTTTGTGAGTATATTGAAACGCTATATAAAAAGGGGTGTTATCTTGACGCGTGGGATGATTATTTTGATAAGAGGGTCTGGTTTGAGACTGCAGAGTCGCTGGGAATTGATTTAAACCTCCTTGCGCAAAAACAATACCCGCTGGAGTCAGAGCTGCCATGGGATTTTATAGACACGGGACTGGATAAGGAATGGTTGAAAAATGAGTATAGAGTGGCATTTAGTCAGCCGGAAGAATTTAATTTACAACCGACCTGTGAGCAAAAGTGTGTAAATTGCGGGGTTTGTAAAAATTTAAAACTAAGGAAAATACTGGCGAAACCCTTTACTGCCACAAAAGAGGCGCAGGAAAATGCGAAAATCCTTCCGGAAAATCCAAATGCAGTACATCCAGATGTAAAAACTTACAAGTACCGCTTAAAACTTACAAAAACAGGAATTTTAAGATATTTTTCTCATCTTGACTGGCAGAATACATTTTTCAAAGCGCTTTCAAGAAGCGGTTTAAATATAGCATTTTCTTACGGTTTTAATCCGTCAATGAAAGTTTCTATGGGGGTTGCACTTCCTTTGTTCTGTGAAAGTGCCGGGGAACTGGTTGATTTAGAGTTATATGATGATATTGAGCCGGAAATAGTAAGAAATAGAGTTGAGGAAGCGCTTTGCGGACAATCGCAGGTTGTTTCCGTAAAAAAAATTGATAGGGGCGCAAAATCAATAGATACAACAGTTCAATGGGCGGAGTATGCTATTTGTCCGCATTCCGATCTGCTTTACAAAGATGAAAATTTCAGGTACAATGTAAATAAAGTTTTATCTTCTGAAGAGATTTTTCTGACGAAGAAAAATAAAAAAGGTTTAGAAAAAACAATAAACATTAAAAAATCTATTTACTCGTATGAGTTTAAGGGTGATTGTTTATTTATAATACTCAAAACCGGTCAAGGTTCCGAAATTCCTGCTGTCAGAGCGGATGAATTAATGAAACTGATATCGGCGGATTGTCTTTTTGATATCAAACGTTTGCGGTTCTTTGACGAACAGTTAAAAGAGATATAGAGGATTTACCATAATGAGTTTACCAGTGACTGAAAAGAAAATAGTAATAGCAGAAAGAGATAATATTGCTGCTTTAATGGAGAATAAGAGAGTTACGGAATTTTTTATCCACAGGGGTGATGTACTGCTCGGAGATGTATATCTGGGACAGGTTGAAAACGTACTTCCGAGTATTGATGCAGCCTTTATTAATGTTGGTTCTGATAAAATGGGCTTTTTGCACGCTGAGGATGCGATAAAGAAGGGAGCACTCCAGGACAAACTCTATCCTAAACAAAACCTTATTTTGCAGGTTATTAAAGAACCGGTTGGTCATAAGGGGCCGCGCTTAACGACAGAAATTAGTCTGCCGGGACGCTTTCTTGTTCTTATGCCGACTGAAAAAGGTATAAGCGTAAGTAAAAAAATTACCGGAATTAAAGAACGTGCAAGACTTAAGTCAATTGTAAGCCTGTTAAAGCCTGTAGGTGTAGGGATTATTGTTAGAACAGAGGCAGAAGGTCAATCAGAGGCGGATATTCAAGAAGATTTAGAAATCTTGCTGGAAAAATGGAATAATATAATAACATCTGCTGAAACACTTGAACCGCCAAGTCTTTTGTACCGTGACCAGGATTTGTTATATAGAGTTATAAGAGAAGCGTGTACGGAAGACGTGCAGGAAATTATTGTTGATACTGCGTTCGCTCTTAACAGAGTGCAAAACCTTCTTCAAAACTGGCACTTAGGCAAAAATATTAAAGCTACTCTTTATAAAGGTTCTGACCCATTGCTGGTTGCGATGGGGATACATAAAGAGATTAAAGCGGCGCTTCAAATGAAAGTTAATCTTCCTTCCGGCGGTTATTTGTTTATCCAGACTACAGAAGCATTGACCGTTGTTGATGTTAACAGCGGAAAATTTACAAACTCTGCTACTCAGGATGAAACTATACTTAAGACAAATCTTGAGGCTGTACAAGAAATTGCAAGACAATTACGCCTGAGAAATATCGGCGGTATGATTATTATTGATTTCATTGACATGACAAGGAGAGTAGATAAACTTGCCGTAATGGAAGCGTTTGAACTTGCGCTGGAGCCGGATAAGGCAAAACCGCAAATCGGACAGTTGTCTGATTTAGGGCTAGTTGAACTTACCCGCCACAGACAGGGACAGGCGTTGTCGGAAATTTTTGCAAAACGTTGTCCGCATTGTCAGGGTAATGGTTACATTATGGAAGAGCTTAAGTTCGCATCTTCTACCGCTGAGGGTGAATACAGGGCAAAAGCGGCAAAACTTAAACTTCCGGTTGGTAATTTTAAGAAAAATAATAAATTTAACAATAAAAATCAGCGTACTCAAGAGCAAGAAGAATTGCAAGAGGTAAAACAGCCAGAAGCTCCTGACATTACGGAAACGGTTGTTCCTGTTGAAAATCCTTCTGTTGTGGCAGTTGAAGAAGCAGACAAGAAAGAACAAGAAAAGCAAGAAAAAGAAACAAGCAGTAAGAAAAAACGCGGCGGTAAACGCTTTGAAAGACGCAAGGCAAAAGAAGCTGCCGCTGTAGAAATTGAAACTGCTGATAGTATTCTTCCGCCGAATGCGGAAATTGTGCCTGTTGTTCCTGAAGAGGCTGCAGTTAAGCATAATGAATCTGCGCCGGAACCGGAAATCGTTAATCAGTCTGTAGAGGTACAGGTGCCGGAGTCTGCTGCAACTGAAGAATCAGCGGAACCTGCCCAACCTGTAAAGAAGCGGCGTCCGAACCGCGGAACACAAAAGCGCGGCAGAACCGTGAAGAGAACTAAAAAGACGAACGAGGAATAGTCAATAGCAAATGAAGAAAAGAGTTTTAGCATTTTTTTGTTTATTATTGCTGCTTACACCGGCTTTTGCCGTAGAACCATCCGGTGCTGATGTACAAGTTTCGCCCAAACCTGTTCCAGTTGAATCGGCACAAGAAACGAAGCAAGCATCATCAACGGATAATATGATTGTTTATAAACAACCGGTCAGCAAACGTAAAATTGCTATGAAGTTTATCTATGCAATGTGCGGGGTTGCTGTTTCTTCTATTCTTTTATTTGTCTTGCTGTCTCTATATAATAAAATTCGTTCCAGAGTTGTTCAGCCGCCGTCTTTTGATTACACTAATACATTAACCTCTCCGAATAATTTAAAAGATGCGGTTAATATATTTTTAGAAAAGACAAAATAAGTATGAGCAGAGAATTTCAGTTATATATTGTTCCAACACCTATCGGCAACCTGAAAGACATTACATTGAGAGCTGTAGAAGTTCTTAAAAATGTTGATATTATTGCCTGTGAAGATACGCGTACAACGCAAAAACTCTTAAATCATTATGATATCAAAACAAAGTGTTATTCCTATCATAAATATAATGAGAAAGAGCGTGTTAATTTTTTTAAGACCTTGATAAAGGAAGGAAAAAAAATTGCGCTGGTTTCTGACGCAGGAACCCCGTTAATATGCGACCCCGGGGCGGTTCTTATAGAAGAATTATTGAAAGATGGAATTTCTGTAACATCTCTTCCGGGGGCATGTGCTGTTACTACTTTTTTATCGCAGGTTCCAAGAAACGGTGAAGAATTTACATTTGTCGGGTTTATACCTCGTAGCGCTGAAGGAATAAAAAAAATATTTAATGATAATATTAACAGACAGCTTGTTTTTTATGAAGCACCGGAGAGAATAT
Organism: uncultured bacterium; assembly: GCA_949288685.1. GTDB lineage: Bacteria > Cyanobacteriota > Vampirovibrionia > Gastranaerophilales > Gastranaerophilaceae > CALUTH01. The sequence goes on along the minus strand of CASELB010000119.1, from coordinate 14,317 downwards.
TAAAAACGCTTGATATTATTAAAAGTTCCAGAGGTGATATTAGAATTGCCCTCGGGCGTGAGTTATCAAAACTCTTTGAAGAGATTAAAATCGGGAAGATAAGTGAGTTACAAGAGTATTTTAAAGACGGGATAAAGGGTGAAATTGTGTGTATGATTTATCCATCGTTGAATATTGATGAGGATGAACTTATAAACCGGATTAAAGTTTTAAAGTCGAGAGGCTTTAAGGCAAAAGATATATCAATTATACTGTCGTCACTTTTTAATGAAAATAAAAATATGATTTATGATATGGCAATAAACATAGATTAAGATTTAAAGACTATTTATAGTAATTACAATTCTGCCCTTTTGTGATTGTTTTACCGAACATCAACCTAATACCGCCAAAAGGTTTCTTAAGTGTACTGGCAACCCCGCAGGTTATATCTTCTACATTTTTTATTATGCACTCCGTCCTGTCTATTGTTGAAGGCAATGCAGTACTCAAGCTATTAGCAGGCTCAGAGATATTATCAACTACACCTGTTAGACTGTTTGTAGCATTTTTTATATTATTAAGGCTCTCATGAATATCATCCAGTGATTTTTTTATTTCTTTTTCTGTTACAGAATTATTAATTTTCCCTGTTAGAGAATTTATATTTGATGTCGTTTTAGAAAGGTTGTTTGTAACTGCATTAATATTCTTCCGATTTTCATCAACAGTAGTATAAAGAATACCAAAAAGTTCATCAAGCGCTTTAAGTGTGAGGTTTAGTGATTCTGATGCCTCATAAAGATTATTTTTTATATTATCAAGACTTTCTTTATTCTGGTTTGCAAAATAAGAATTTGCATCAACCATTGATTCCCCTGAAATGATACACCCTTCGCATAAACTGCCTTGAGGATCATCAGGCTTAAAAAGTTCTATATAGTCATAGTCTCTGTCTTTGCGCTTTTCAACCCTCAACTCTGCCCGCATATTGTTTGGCAGTGCAAGGTGTTTAGGGCGCAATTCCAATTTTACAAGAGTATGCTCAAAATCATCCGTATGTTTTGCAGAAACCGCATGTCCAATTTTTATCCCTTTATAAAGTACTTCAACATGCCGCGGCAGCGGACGCAGTTCTTTGAATTTCACCGTAATATTGACAGAGGTTAGTTTCATAAACAGAAACCACCCGCCCCAGATTATTAGTGCGGATAAAACAGTTATAAGTATAAGAAGAAAGAGTTTTTTCATTATTCAGTCGTCCATAACCCGTGTATATTACAGTATTCGCGTGCAGTTATTTCATCACAATCGCATTTTAGATTTAATTGCGCCTCTTCACCCGGGAATAAATACTTACGCTTAACATATCGTTTATCCGGTGAATTTGTTTCAATAAACATAATATAGTGTTCATTAACCATCGGGTGCGGTATTGTTCCGACTTTAATTTCAAACCCGTCTTCTGTCTTTGTAACGTAAGGAACATGTTTCTCTTGCAGCATTTCTTCATCTTTTGTATGTTCTTTTAAACGCACCATTACTTCGCCGCAGCACACAAGTTCACCATCTCCTGAGGCGACAACTTCTACAATATTGCCGCAAATATTACATTTATACATTTCTAAAATTTTTGTCATTATCCGGACTCCTTTTATATGAAATGTAAATAAAAAACTAAAATTTGTTATTACACAACAGATTAATTATGCAGAATAAAATAGTTAGTACTATAATTGAAATATGATAAAGTATATTTTACCGGTAATTTTATTAACAATTTCAAACGTATTTATGACATTTGCCTGGTACGGACATTTGAAGTACAAATCAGCAATACTCTGGTTGGTTATTCTGGCAAGCTGGGGAATAGCATTTTTTGAATACTGTTTTCAGGTTCCGGCTAACAGAATAGGACACGAAGTCTACAGTGCAGCACAGCTTAAAACAATACAGGAAATAATTACCCTTATTGTATTTAGCGTATTTTCCGTAACTTACCTGAAAGAACAATTTAAGTGGAACTACCTTGTCGGCTTCTGTTTTATTGTTCTTGCAGCCTTTTTTATCTTCAAAAAATGGTAAGGGGGTAAATTAGGGGGGTAAATTAGGGGTAAATGTGGGCGACTTGTCTGGTTTTCCCCGCGGTGGATATATGTACTTTTATAATACATGATTTTATAAGATAATAACAATATGGCTAAAGAACATAATTTTGGATTTCTATCAAAAATAGATAAAAACTTGTACGGAATAGCAAACGATGCAGAGCAATTATATTGTGATGAATATTTTGACCAGTGTATGGTGCAGACAAGACGTTTTGCCGAAAATGTTTGCAGAAATATAACCGAGGGCGAGTTTGCAAGTGAAGAAACCTTTGATGAAATACTTGCAACATTAAAGGACCGTATGAGCAATACAGTAGGCGGAAGAGAGTTTATTAATGACCTGTATTTCTTAAAAAAAGCCGGTAATTTATCCGCGCACTCCGCAAGAATTGAAAATGACGGAATAAAAGCTCTGGAATGCCTGCAAAGAGCGTTTGAAGTAGCAATTAACTTTGCTTTAATTAAAAATTCCGCTGACAAAGAAGTTTTATCGCTCCAGTATGATGAAGAGCTTTTGATAACAGGTAAAAGAAGCAAAGAAAAAACATTGCAGCAAAAATATACGGAAATGAAGCAAAAAGAGGCTCTTGCGCCTAAAAAACAAAAAACGGCGTCTAAAACTTTGCCGAAGCCGAAGAAGCCTAAAACTTCTCCAGCTCCGTCTGATTATCCTAAGAAGAAAAAGCCTAAATCTAAGCCTGTAAAGAATAATTTTTTCTGGAAATTCATCGGTGTATTATCTGCTGTTTCGCTCATCATACTCGCAGTTCTCAGTATCATGACCCGGCTTTAAGAAAATCCACTTGTGGTAATCAGGCTTAAGTATAACGCCGATGACTGCTGCCAGAATAAGAATTATCCCGCATATTATTTTAAATGTTAATATTTCATGAAACACGGTTACACCGAAAAAGAGAGCCGTAACAGGTTCTAATGTGCCAAGAATTGCGGCAGGAGTTGCGCCGAGAAGTTTTATTGAGACAGTCATCGCCTCTATTGATACAATTGTAGGTAATAATGCAAGACCCATTGCATTTATCCACAAATACCATGCCGGTATTGCGTCTATATTTGTACAAAATCCTGTATTAATAATATATACAAGCGAGCCAAATAATAATACATAGAATGTAAGTTTTTCGGGAGGCAGGTACTTCAAGCTGGTCTTATTTACTGCAACTATGTAAATTGCATAACTCAGGGCTGATAGAAACACCAGCAGCATTCCGTATAAATCTAAATGTCCGTTCGGCTTTCCGGTGTAGAGAAAATAAATGCCAAATACCGTACAAAATATAGATAAAGCTGTCTGTAAGGTCAGTTTTTCTCTGTAGAATACAGTCATAATCATTGCAACAAGTACAGGATAAATAAATAAAATAGTTGAGGCAACTCCTGCATCCATATAGTTATAACTTAAAAACAAGAAAAGTGAAGATAGCGAGAATAGTATTCCGAGCAAAAATAATTTCCGACACTGTCTTATTGTTATATAGAAGGAATGCTTTTTTATTTTTATCCATAAAAAAAGAAAAACGACCGCAATTATATACCGGTAGAAAAGCGTTGAATTAACACCAACACCGCCGCTATAGAGCGGAAGTGCAAAAAGCGGATTCATACCATAACTTGAGGCTGCTATTGCTCCGTATAATACACCTTTAAACTTGTCCTGCATATTTCTCCACCGGAATATTTACAGTTGGTATTATAGCAGGAGTTATATAAAAAATCCAAGCAGGCTTATATTTTTGTATAACTGCCAAAATATTGAAAATCACTTACATTTTGCAAAATTTCAAACAGAGCTTTAGAAATATTATCAGTCAATACATGCCCGTCAATATCTACAAAAAATACATATTCTCCAAGAGACTTTTTAGAAGGTCTTGAATCAATATATGTCATATTTATCTGGTGTTCATCAAGAATTTTTAAGACTCTGCAAAGTGCGCCGGGTGTATTCGGGGTCGAAAAAGAAAATCCTGTTTTATCATTTCCTGTTATTTTATTACGTTTTGAACCTATTAATACAAAACGTGTAGTATTTGATTCTATATCGTTAATCCCGGAACGTATAACAGGAATATGATAAAGTTTTGCCGCATACTCGCTGCCTATTGCTGCGAGGTTTGGTTGTTCCGGCAGTATTCCTTTTATCGCAAGTGCTGTTGACAGTTCATTTTTTAGGATAATATCATCTCTAAGACAGTCGGTTATAAACCCGTAACACTGTGCTATAGCTTGCGGATGGGATATTACTGTATCGATATCTTCTAAATTCTTCGCAAATCCTGCAAGGCAGTGCGTAACAGGAATAGATGTTTCTGCAAGTATCTTCATATTGGTGTTTTTTAAAAGGGACAGATTATCAAGAGTTTCCCTTACAACACCTTCCACCGAGTTTTCAATAGGAATGACACCGTAGGCATTCTTGTTTTCTATCTTGGCAAGTTGTTTTATTACACCAAGAATTGAACGCTCCGGCGAATCCTCATGTTCATCAAGGAAAAAAGTTCTTACAAATTTATCACGAGCGCAATCACAATATGATGCCTGTGGTCCAAGATAAAAAACTTTGGTCATACTTTACTCCTTATACAAACCTTCAACACCTGCTCCAAACATTGCAAAATCATATTTTACGGGATCTTCTGCATCGTATTCCCGCAGTTTATCAGTAAGTGATAATACAGACTTGAAATCGTTAGCATTACGTGATAAAAGCCCCATTTTTCTGGATACATTACCAACGTGAACATCCAGCGGAATTAATAATTCTGACGGCTTAATAAAGTCCCACAGTGCTAAATCTACCGGTGGCTTTCTCACCATCCAACGGAGAAACATGTTTAATCGTTTCATTGCGCCGCCTTTGCGCGGTTGCGCCAGCATAAAAGAAAATCCCGGTGTTATATCCTGATTATTTGCATAAAAATAATCCGTTACTGCTGTAAGCGAGGATAATATACTATTGTCTATTTTGTATCCATATTCAAATAGCTCACTAAGTCCGTTGGATGTTGAATATAGCTTTTTTAAAACGGATAATATTGCTTTTACATCCTCAGGTTTTGCAAATCTGTAATCAAAGTCGGTTAGCAGGTTATAGTTCCCGCCCAGAATAAAATCAAGCGGTTTTCCTTGCATTATAGAAAAAAGGGTATTTAGTTTTTTAATAAAAACTTTTCTGGAGCCGAAAGCAAATAATGCGGCTATAAATCCGGCTATTTCAATATCTTTTTTATCACCTGTTTTATGAATAAACTGTACCGGATCAGAATTGATAAAATCAGGGTTTTCGTATTTTTCTACGAGTTTATCCAGTTCTGTTTTTGTTATCAACTCTTTTTACTCCTTATACTATTAAAAAACTCATTTAATAATGCGTTACACTCTTCTTCCATTATACCGCCAAAAACTTTAATCTTAGAGTTTGCTATTTTCTTTAAATCAATTACGCTGCCTAATGCGCCGTACTGGCTATTGAAAGAGCCGAAATAAATCGTGCTGATACCTGATTGCAAAATCGCCCATGTGCACATCGGACAGGGTTCCAAAGTTACGTACATTGTGCAGCCGTTGAGTCTGAAAGTATTTAGTTTTTTTTGTACTTCTTTTATAACAAGAATTTCAGCGTGCGCAGTAACATCGTTTAATTCTTCTTTTCTGTTATGTGCTTTTGCTAAAATTTCACCGTCTTTTTCAATAAAAGCACCGACCGGAACATCAGATACAGACAATTTTGCTTCATTTATTGCGCGTTTCATACAGTTATTTTATATTAAAACTTACTTGTAATCAAATATTGTTTAAAATACAATCAGGATATGGAAATCCCGACTAAAACACTCAAGGCGTTAGAGTACGAAAAAATACTGGAAAGACTTGCTCACTGCTCAAAATTAGAACAGTCAAAAGTTGTATGCTTAAATCTAAAGCCCCTTGAAACACCTGAAAAAATACGTGAAGCGCTTGATTTTACTGCAGAGGCTATGCGGGTATTAGATTTTGGTCTGGATATTCCGGTTGAGTTTGTGATGAATATTTCTTCGCTTTCATTAAAGAACGAGTATTTTATTGAGGAAGAGCTTATTGATATAGCTAAAACAATGCGCACGTCAAGAATTGTCAGAAACTTCTTGAAAGAAAATACTGAGTTTAATTCAAAACTCAATACACTTGCATTTCCGCTGTATGTTAATAAAGAGCTGGAAGACAGAATTTTTGACACTTTTGACGACGCCGGTAATGTTAAACAAAATGCAACGCCGGAACTCTACGGGTTTTATGCGTCTTTAAGAGATACTGAAGCGAGCCTAAAACAAAGTGTAAATAATCTGTTAAATAATTCAGAATTTTCTAAACATCTACAGGAACAAATATATACGATAAGGGATGATAGGGTTGTTTTTCAGGTTAGGGCATCCTCTAAGAGTAAAGTTCCGGGGATTGTACACGATGTATCGGCTACCAACAGAACGTTCTATATTGAGCCGCAGGGGCTTGTTCCTATTAATAATAAGATTAGAGAACTTAAAACAAAGATATATGCCGAAATTGTCCGTATACTGACAAATCTTAGCCGAGAAGTAAGAATGGATTTACCCAAACTTCTTGATTCGGAAAAAATCCTTGCAGAAATTGACTTTCATTTTGCAAAAGCCAGATATGCAGTTAAAACAAAATCTGTCCAGCCGGAACTGTCAGCAGAAAAAATTGTCAGTATAAATAAAATGCGGCACCCGCTTTTAATAGGAAATGTGGATTATATTGTAGAAAATGACTTTGAAATAGGCAGTGGTTATAATTCAATAATTATTACCGGTTCAAATACTGGAGGTAAGACCGTTGCGCTTAAAACTGTCGGGCTTTTCCTTTTAATGATTAAATCAGGTATGTTTCTCCCTTGTCTTGGGGCAAAGATATATCCGTTTAAAAAAGTTTTTGCCGATATCGGTGATGAACAAGATATTTTGCAAAACTTATCAACTTTTTCATCACACATGAGCGAATTAATAAATATTTTAAATAATGCTGATGATGAAAGTTTTATTCTTGTAGATGAAATATGTGCAGGTACAGATCCGCAGGAGGGGGCAATACTTGCCGAAGTTATACTTAAGGAGTTTGCCGCTAAAAACGCCTTTTCGGTGACAACAACTCATTACGGAGAATTGAAAGCTCTTGAGTATTATAATGATTATTTTAAAAATGCCTGTGTTGAATTTGATACAAAAACGCTCTCCCCGACCTATCACTTAATTATAGGCATACCGGGTTTAAGTAACGCAATTTCAATTTCAGCCGGACTCGGGTTGGATTCTTCCCTTGTAGAATATGCAAAATCTCTACTTGCACAGCAGAGAGATAACTCTGCGCTAGTCGTAGAAAAATTGCAGGACACAAAGCAGCAACTGGATGAAAATCTGAAAACTGCACAAGAATTGAGAAATGAGGCAGATGAATTAAAAAAATCTTATGAAAAACAATTAAATGAGCATAAGAAAGAAAAGAAAAAAGTCCTTAAAGGGATACGTTCACAATTTAGTGCTGAGATTGAAGATGCAAAGTCTGAAATAAAAGAAATTTTAAAAGAAATGCGCGCAGAAAAATCTGAAAAAATTGCAAGACGCTCGCTTTCACGGTTGACAAAATTAGAACAACAAAACCGTGCGAATGTTAATGCTCTTACCGATAAAGATAAATATGATGAAATTAATTGGGAGACTATTAAAGCCGGTGATACTGTTATGATAAAAGACCTTAATCAAGGAGTTACAATTTTACAAATCCCTGATAAAAACGGATATGTATATGTAAAAATGGGGCTTATTAATACCAGAGTAAAAAAAGACAGGCTGGCGGTTTTTGATAAGAATTTATCTGTAAAAACTACGCTGCCAACGCAGTATACACAGAATTTTGAACTAAAGAAATACGAATTATCGAGCACATTGGATTTGCGCGGTCACAGAGTGGAAGAGGCTTTGGACGAACTTGAGGGCTTTTTGGATGAAGCCAGCCTTGCCAATTTAACCCCTGTTTATGTTATACACGGACACGGAACAGGCGCTCTGAAAAGTGCTGTAAGAGAATTTTTAACTACATCTCCGTATGTTGCTAAATTTCGTCCGGGAGAAGGTGCTGAAGGCGGCGACGGTGTTAGCGTTATTGATTTGAAATAGTGGAGAGAACTTTAATGGAACTGGTTGATACACACGCACATATTGATATGCTTGAAGGGTATGCCGAATATTATATTGAACAGGCAGCAGAAAATAATGTCAGCAGAATTATTATTCCGGGAATTGAGCCGGAAGGCTTTGCTCCGGTTGTCGAAATTGCTGAGCGTTTTAAAAATATATTTTTTGAATTAGGTGTATTTCCGTCAGAGGCAGAAAAATGGTCTGATGAATGCTTGGAATTAATAACGGAACTTGCAAGACATCCGAAATGCGTCGGTATCGGCGAAATAGGACTTGATTATTACTGGGATAAAAGTTTTGTAGACAAACAAAAAGAAGTATTTATAAAGCAAATTGAGATTGCAAACAGGTTAAAATTGCCGATAACTGTTCATGACAGAGAGGCGCATAATGATACACTTGAAATTATTGATAAATATAACAAATCTTCACAAATAGTGTTTCATTGCTTTTCAGGCGATATCGATTTTATGAAAAAAGTTGTTGAAAGGGGCTATTATATCGCAATCGGCGGAATTGTAACCTTTAAAAAGGCGGATACGCTTAAAAAAGTCGCAAGTGAAGTTCCGCTTGACAGGCTTTTGTTGGAAACAGATGCCCCGTATTTGGCGCCTGTACCTTATAGGGGAAAAGAAAATCAGCCGGCATATATAAAATATACAGCAGAAGAAATAGCAAAATTAAGGGGGATTTCACTCGAAGAAATTGCTGAAGTTACTACACGTAATGCAGAAAAGGTATTCAATATATGAAAAAAGAGCGGCTTGATAAAGTTTTAAGTGATTTAGGGTATTTTGAAACAAAGAGTAAAGCCTCTGCAGCTATCCTTGCTGGTTCGGTTAAAGTCAACGGTGAAACAGTTACAAAGTCCGGATATCAGATTGATTTATCAAAAGAGTATGAGTACTCCGTAAAAAGCATGCCCTATGTTTCAAGAGGCGGATTTAAACTGCAAAAAGCACTCGATACATTCAATTTTTCACCATCCGGCAGAATATGTCTTGATGCCGGAGCTTCAACAGGCGGTTTTACGGACTGCCTTTTACAGCGCGGTGCTGTTTTTGTTTACGCTGTTGATGTCGGATACGGTCAAATAGATTGGAAATTAAGAAATGATACCAGAGTAAAAGTTGTTGAAAAAACTAATCTAAAAATCTGTACAAGAGACGACATTTATACAGAAGGGGATGTTTTACCTGATTTATGCGTATCTGATCTTTCATTTATATCATTAGAAAAAGTTTTGCCTAATATAAAAACGTTATTATCAGATGAGAAACAGGAATATATCTGTCTTATAAAGCCGCAATTTGAAGCAGGAAAAGAGCAGGTAGAAAAAGGCGGCGTTGTAAAAAACAGAGATACGCATATAAGTGTAATAAAAAATGTTTGTGAGTGCGTAAATAATTTAAATTTTAATATTTTCGGGCTAACCCATTCATCAATTAAAGGTCCGGCAGGGAACATCGAATATTTAATTTATTTTGGAACAGGCGGAGAAAATGTGCCTGTAAATGTTGATTTTGTTGTAAAAACAGCACATGAGACATTAGATTAAATAATTACCCTTGTATTATATCCCGGCGGGGATATAAAAATTTTTAAAACTCCTATAAACTCCTTGTATAAAGGAGGGAATAATGAAAAAAACATTATCAGTATTAGGTATTTTATCTGTTTTAGCATTTTCCGCACAAGCGTCACATGCATTTGACTGGAAATATTTAAATCCCGCAAACTGGGGAACATGCCCCAAGTGTGAATGCGCGAAAGACAAATGTAAATGTCAAAAAGAATGTGATCCTTGTAAAAAGAATGACTGCGACTGTGCGCCAAAATGTGAAGAGGCGTGCCCGTGTCCCGCTGCTCCGCCGGCACCGTGCGATGCCTGTGATCAGCTGCAAAATCAAATGCAACACAGAAACAGTATTAAATAGCAGATTTGAGCCGCTTATTAAAGACAATATGCGGCTCTTTTTTATTAATTTTTATTAAAACACTTGATTTAAGGCTTGCTTAGGTTTATAATTGTATTATAATTATCTATATCCACTTATTGAGGAGTATTTATTAAGTTATTAGTTAAGTATTTATTTTCACAACCTAAGTAATTAAGAGGCTTTTATTTATGTATATTAACAAGTGCATTAAGTGTGGTGCTGAATTTGAGACCAAAAACCCCAAACGTGTAATCTGTCCAAAATGTTTATACGCTGATAAATCGAGTGAGACATCAACTGATGATAAACCGCTCCAAAGCTATAGTTCATATTCTGCAGGTGATGACAGACCGTCTTATGACAGACCGCGTTACAACAATAACAATTACAATCAGGGCGGTTACCAGCAACGTCAGAGAAACGATTACAGACGTGACAATAATTATCAGCAAAAACGCTATAATGACAGAGGACATGATAATGCCCAGGGCGGTTTTCGAAGACCTGATGGCAGATTTCAAAACAATCGTAACAGATTTCAAAGTAATAACAAATTCCAGAATAACAGGAAACCGTTTAATAAGTCTAAAAAACAACAAAAACCACTGTTGCTTTCTAAAGAACAATTAGAAAATATTGAAGTATTATATAAAACTATGCTGCCGCTTCCGAATCCGGATGCGCATGAAATGATTGGTGCAAAACTCGGTATAGAGCCGCAAAAAGTATTTTTCGGGATTAATTTAATAAGACAAAAAATGATGCTCCCGAAACTTGCGTTTCCAAAGAGAAAGCTGGCAATAACACCGGATCAAATGATGGCTATTAAGAGCCTGTATGAACCTTTATTACCGTTACCACCTATAGGCTGTCATAAAATTATTGCGGCACAGCTTAAAATGGAAGAATGGCGTGTTCACGTAGGTATTAAACTGGTACGTGCTCAGTTAGGTCTGGAAAGATGGAATGAAGACAGAGCCGATAAACCGGCTGATTGTATGGTTCCTAAGCATCCGCGGCCTGAAAAGGTAAAAAAAGAAACGGAAGCAGAAAAAACAAATTCTGAAGAAAAACCTATTGATACTGTTGATGTCCAACCGGAACCGGTGACTGTTGCTGCGGAAGAAGCTCCCGCAAAGCCTAAAAGAGGAAGAAAACCAAAAGTAAAAGATGAAGAATAAGTATATCTCTTTTGGTAAAATCTTAAATTTTCACGGCGTTAAAGGTGAGTTTAAACTCGGCTATACAAAAGGTCGTGAGAGTTGGGTCGAAAAACTGGACAAAGTTTATATTGAAACGGAAGACTCTCTTATTCCTGCAACTTTTCAGTATGTAAAATTTACACCCAAGTCTGCTGTTGCTAAATTTAAAGAATTTGATAATATCAATGATATAATCCCTCTTAAGGGGTGCGTTCTATATGTAGAAAAAGACAAAGCGGAAGAAAATCTTGATGACGATGAATTTTTAATAAATGACCTGATTGGGATGGAAGTTTATGTAAATGATAAATTTTCAGGTGTAATTACAGGTGTATCGAATAATGGTGCTTCTGATTTGCTTTCAGTAAAGACAAAAAGCGGCAATATATCTCTTGTTCCTTTTGTAAAAGCTATTGTAACCGAGGTTAATATAAATTCCCGTAAAATTACTCTTGTTGATATGGAAGGTCTACTGGAATGAGATTTGATATATTAACGCTTTTCCCTGAAATGATTGCGGCTAACTTTGAGTATAGTATTATGAAACGTGCCGTTGAATCAGGTGTGATTGAAATTAATACAATAAATCCCAGAGATTTTGCATTAAATAAACATAAAAAGGTAGATGATACTCCTTATGGCGGCGGGGCAGGTATGGTATTAATGCCGCAGCCTTATGTGGATGCTTATGAGAATGTTGAAAAACTTACAAACAGTTGTACAGTTATGCTAACCCCGCAGGGTGAACCGTTTAATAACAGTATTTGCAGAGAACTGGCCGATTATGACCAGCTAATATTACTGTGCGGTCATTACGAAGGATTTGATGAAAGGATAAGAGAAATTATTAAGCCGCGGGAGATTTCTATAGGAGATTTTGTGTTAACCGGCGGGGAATTACCAGCACTTTGTATTATTGACAGTGTCAGTCGCAGACTTGAAGGGACCCTTGGTAAGATTGAATCAATGGAAGATGATAGTTTTGCAGACGGTCTTTTAGAATATCCTCAGTATACTAAACCCCGGGATTTTCGGGGGTATAAGGTTCCGGAAGTGCTCTTAAACGGAAACCATAAAGATATTGAAGAATTTAGATACCAACAAAAAATTGTACGTACAAAACTTCGCAGACCGGATTTATTAAAATAGTTATAAAAAAAAGCGGCAAAGCCGCTTATGGATTTTTGAAATAAAGAGTGGAATAAATGCGAGAATGATTTATTTTGGAAACTTTTTAAGCCCGTGGGGATGTATTATCGGATGATGCTTTGGCTTTAACTGCACGGGTGGAGGTAAAGGTCGCGGCGGAGGCAGAACAAGAAAAGGAGCACCTCCGTAATATAAATAATTCCTATAGTATGGTCGGTTGTATAAATAAAAAGGTGAGTAATAACCTGAGGTGTAAGGATCCATAATCATAACATGCGGTCCAAACCCTGTACAGACACTGAAAGAGTAATTTACGTCCGCTGCAGCAGGCAAGCAGGCAGCCATAATCGTTAATAATGTCAGATTAAATAAAGAATTTCTTTTCATAACATCCTTTTATCAGTTCATATATATAACGAAATAAAATGATAAAAGTTCATTTTAGTAAAATTCTTTAAGTAAACTATTATAAATATCAATAGTCGGGTAACAAATTACAAGGTTTCTATCAACCAGACTTTTAATAGTGAGTTTATAGGATTCAAGGATAGCTCTGTCAAGTCCGTTATCCATTTCAAGGAAACCTTCTATTTGTTTTCTGTATTCCGCGGGTCTTGTTCTTTTTTCAATTTTATCTGCAAGATATATTATTTTTTCAAGAAGTGTCATATCTTTTTTGCCGAGGGTATGCCACCTGATAGCAGACAAAATTTCTTTGTCACTAATTCCGTACTCTTTTTCAGCAACAAGAACACCTGCCGGTGCGTGAAAAGTTTTATAATTAAGCAATTCACACTCATCAATTGCCCAGATATCGCGATTTTTAACAATAATATCGAGTAATTTTTCTTTGGGTAAACACTTTGCGCAATCGTGTAAAAGACCTGCTATGCGTGCTTTTTCAATATCAGCACCGTATTTTTCGGCAAGAAAGACAGCTTCTTCAGCAACACCAATTGAATGCTCAAATCTCTCAGGTGTAAGTGATTGTTTAAGTTTATCTATTATATTTTTATCCCTGGTAAAGTCCATTTTCTTTAATATAATTCAATACTTTGTCCGGTACAATTCCGTTGCAAGGCTTGCCCTTATAAATTCTGCTCCTGAGCACTGTAGAAGATAAATCAATAAATTCCATCGGTGCGAATTCATAGTCATAATTCCATTCAGTGAAACGTTGGAAATTCTTTTCGTGAAAATTTTTAGTCCGCGGATACACAATAAAGTGTACCTGCTTTTTTAAATCGTCCGCAAATTTCCAGCCGTCAATTTCCCGGAAAGCATCTGTACCGATAAGAAGATTAATTTTGCCTTCAGGCTTATAACGCTTGTACAATTCTAATACGGTAAAATACGTATATGAAAATCGTTCGTTCTGGTACTCAATATTACTTATCTGAAATTGTGTATTTCCTTCAATTGCAAGTTTTACCATATTATAACGGTGATTAGCAAGTTCATCATCAATCTCTTTATGAGGCGGTTTATATGCCGGAATAAAGAGAATAGTATCAAACTTGTAATACCTCAATGCAAACTCGGCAATTGCCAGATGAACATTGTGTATAGGATTAAAGGTTCCCGGATAAATACATAATCTCATGTCATGCTCTCCTTAACAATATAATATCATAGAAAGAGCAAAAAAAAACCTGATTTTTGAAAATCAGGCGCTGGTTAAATAGTATTGGGGGAATTAATAATAATGTAATCTTTATCTTCTCATA
>CASELB010000118.1 GCA_949288685.1 uncultured bacterium | reverse complement strand
GCGGCAATACCAATGTTTCTGATTTTTTCCAATGGAGTTTTTCTAGCCATATTCTTTTCCTTTTCTACATTAAATTATTTTAAATAAATACTATTAAATTTCGCAACTTGTGCAATTTACCAACATTGTTGCATAAACAAAAAAATCATACAAGAATCTCTTATTATCAGCTTAACAAAAGTGTTTAATGTTATCTTGGATAATAGTAATAACAATGATTCTTGCCATAAATATTTTTTGTTTTATAATTGTAACAGGTACACTATGTTTAATGAAATTAAGACACACGAAATTACTGTAGACATCGTTATTCTTACAATCAAGAATAACTCGCTCCAGGTGCTGCTTATCAAACGGCAGAATGAACCTTTTAAAGGCAAATGGGCTATTCCTGGCGGATATGTAAGAATGTCCGAAAACCTTGATGAAGCTGCTATGCGTGTCTTAAAAGAAAAAACAAATGTGGATAATATCTATCTTGAACAACTATACACTTTTGGCGATCCGCTGAGGCACCCTATTTCCAGAGTTATCACATGTGCATATTTTGCATTAATTCGTGCAGAAGATATTGAAATCAATTCAACTCCGGACATAGATTGGCATAAAGTTTCTAACTTGCCGCCTCTCGCGTTTGACCACAAAGAAATTATCAATTACTCTCTTAAACGTACGCGTGAAAGATTAGAAATGTGCCCTGTTGCATACCAATTACTTAACGAAAAATTTACACTCACGGAAATGCAAAAGGCTTACGAATTAATTATGGGCAAAAGTCTTGATAAAAGAAACTTCCGTAAAAAAGCACTCCAGACTGAAGGTCTGGTTGAACTTGACGAATTTTCAAAGACATCATCCAAACGCCCTGCCAGACTATATAAATTTGAAACAATAAAATTGAACTCAAAAAGGGCTCATTTTATTAAAAAGGAGAAAAAATAAATGCTTATACTAACCTGGGGATTAATGACCATCTCTGCACTTTTACTTATTGTACTTATCCTTATGCACTCACCCAAAGGCGATGGCATTGCCGGAATCGGCGGCGCTGCTAATATGTTTGCATCTCAAAAAAGTGCGGAAAAAGGGCTTAACAAACTTACAGGTATTGTTGCAGCCGTATTTATTATATGTACATTCCTTCTGGGGTTCGGTATTATCAAATAATTTATGAAAATTCTTACGGTTGTATGCCTTTTACTTCTATTCTGGGGGTTCTTTGTTGAACCAGGAATTATTGTTATAAAAAAATACAAAATCAAAAATGAAGACTTGAAAAAATGCCGCGCAGTTTTTGTAAGTGACTTTCATATCGCTCCGTGGCAAAAGAAGCGATTAAAAAGGATTGTAAAACTAATAAACAAACAAAACCCGGATATTGTATTCTCTGCAGGAGATTTTGTCCGCGGATATTCACCTAATAAAACACTGCCAATTGAAAATATAGCAGATGAATTGTCAAAAATTAAAACAAAACACGGATTTTTCACAGTTCTGGGAAATCACGACTGGTGGCAAAACGGGGCACAAATAAGAGATGTACTGACAGAGCACAAAATTACCGTGCTTGAAAACAGTTCAGTAAAACTTAAAATTAAAAACCAAAATATCACAATTGCAGGAATAGAAGACTTGCAAACAAGAATTCCTGATACAGAAAAAGCACTTCGGCATGCTGATACTACAACGATACTTCTAACCCATAACCCTGACCCGTTTTTTGAATTAGACAGCACTGTATTTTTAACTCTTGCGGGGCACAATCACGGAGGGCAGGTACAATTACCATTTTTCGGGGCGTTAATAGTTCCTTCCTCATCAGGCAGGAGATATGCTAACGGGCTTTTCAAAATAAATAACAACCGGCTGCTCGTAACCAAAGGACTTGGAAATAGTATTATGAACGTACGTTTCTGTTGTCCGCCGGAAATTGTTGTTATTGATTTTGTATAAATATAATCAGCCCGTAATCAGGCTTTTAGTGTTTTATGCACCAAAATATGTAAAAGGATGTATAATTCGGGAAAATACAATCATAATGGTATATTCAGGGTAGGGGGATTTTGGGATAAATGTTATGTCGTCCTGAACTCGTTTCAGGACCTAAAACAAGTCTTG